>JBBQRC010000064.1:0-11871 GCA_038215215.1 Pirellulales bacterium | reverse complement strand
GCCCCAGGCAATGATACAAAGCAACTGCGCACGCACGCATTTCAAGGCGAGGCCCTTGTTCAAATTGGTAGGAACCAACCCTACAAGCACGACGCGCCAGCGAGTGTTTTTCCGGGGAATTTCGGGTTAATCACTCGCTGGCGCGTCGTGCTTATATTCGTGGTACTCACTCGCTGGCGCGTCGTGCTTGTATTCGTGGTTCTCACTCGCGGGCGCGTCGTGCTTGTATTCGCTGTTCGCACTCGCTGGCGTTCTGCCTTAACCCACCGTCGGCCGAGTCGCGATCTGCCGAAACTGTTCAACGACGGCCCGGGTGAAAGCGTCTTCGTTAATGTGATGGGGCAAACGCAGCAGTTGATGCGAGGCGGTGGCGAGAAACTTGGCATCGAAGGTATCGAACAGTTCGCGATCCGCGATGGGATCCCAAAACGGAGCACCAGCCGCATCGAGCTGGGAGACGCCACCTTCCGGGACGAGCACGCGGACCGGCCCCAGCGCTCGATTGATTTTTCCCGCGATGAATTCCGCAGCTCGCTTATTTTCGCTGGGAGTGGTGCGCATCAGCGTGATTTGCGCATTATGAACGTGAAACTGGCGATCGGCGTAATGGGGGGGAACGCTTTCACGCGGTCCAAAGTTCACCATGTCCAAAGCGCCAAAGCTCAGTATTAACGGCACTGCATGAGCGGCGAAAACATCCCAGCGACTGGCGGCAGCAGGAAAGATCCCGCCGGCGATGTAGTCGGCAACTTCAGTGGTCGTCAAGTCGAGCGCGGCGACGATCTTGCCGGACGCAATCAAATGCTCCATCGCACGACCACCCGTCCCAGTAGCATGGAAAATCAGGCACTCCCAACCGTCGCGTTCGAGTTCTTGTTTAACCGACATGACGCAGGGGGTGGTGACACCAAACATCGTCAAGCCCAAAAGTGGCCGCGGGCTTCGAATTGCCTGCCGATGTGCCACCATCCCACACATCGCATGCGCGGCGTTTTGCAAAACTTCCATCGAGACCGCGTTCAAGCCAGCCACGTCGACAACGGACGGAAAGAGGACAAGATCGCTGCAGTCGATGTAAGCGTTGGTCGATCCGCTGGCGACCGTACTGACGATCAACTTCGGAAGTCCAACCGGGAGACGCCGCGCCGCGGCGGAGATCAGCGAAGTGCCACCGCTGCCACCCAAGCCGACGATGCCCGCAATCCTACCGGCGGAAAACTCTGCGAGCAGGAACTCGCCCAAACAATCACTCAACTGGGCGACCGCTGCGCCACGTTCCCTACTCAACTGGTCAGCAGTCAAGCCACCGGCGGACAAGACCTGCTGGCGAGAAATGTCGGGCGTAGCCTGCGGCGCGCCCTGAGCAGAAACGTCGACCGTCAGGGGATGTTGGCCAGCTTGCCGAACTTTTTCGGCCAACCAGACAGCTTCCTCCCCCTTCGTATCCATGGTGGCGATGACGTAAATGGAGGCTGTCATACGAGTTCCTCAACTGAGGCGGCTTCTCAGAAACAAATTGCCGCATTCGTTCCTTCGCTCCCGACCTGCGCAGCAGGAATAGCGGGGGAGAGCACGGTGAAGGGCAATTGAAACGATAACTTATTTTGGGACGAAGATGCAGACACTCGGGGAGATGGCCACCCGCCGACTTGCACACCTGGGTCGATTCGCATCCATCGGTTATCCTGTTGGGTGCGAAGAATTGGCGACAAATCGAGCGGTAGACGCGATTCGCTAATTGTCATCAAAGTATGCGTGTTATCAGCGGGATGTGGAGAACAACCATGGCGACGGCACAAGTCGAAAAACAGCAAATGATTCTGGTAGCGGGACAATGGCGTCAGGCCGATGCTGCCGACACTTTTCAAGCCTTGAATCCAGCGTTAAACGAGGCGCTACCGGAACGATACCCGGTCAGTAATTGGTCGGATTGCGAGGCGATTTTGGCCGCGGCTAGCGAGGCGGCTGAGCAATTGCGACAAACGCCAACAGAGAAAATTGCTGCATTCCTGGAAGCTTATGCCAAGCAGCTTGAGACACATGCTGAGCAGTTGGTATCGATCGCCAATCTGGAGACCGCCCTGCCCATCAAACCGCGCCTGGCAGATGTGGAGTTACCGCGAACAGCTGCGCAGCTTCGTCAAGCGGCGGCGGCGGCCCGCAGTGGCTCTTGGGCGATGCCAACCATCGATACCAAAATGAATATTCGCTCGTGTTATGAGGCGATTGGTCCAGTTTGCGTGTTTGGTCCCAACAACTTTCCGTTTGCCTTTAACAGCGTCGCGGGGGGGGACTTCGCCGCCGCCATTGCCGCGGGCAACCCCGTGATAGGCAAGAGTAACACGTCGCATCCGGGCACCACGCGGTTGCTGGCTGAACTGGCCATGAACGCGATCGAAGAAACCGGCCTGCCCAAGGGGACGGTGCAGTTGATTTACCGCTTGTCGCATGCCGACGGAGCACGTTTGGTCAGTGATCATCGCGTCGGGGCTATCGGATACACCGGCAGCCGTCGCGCTGGGCTGACATTGAAAACGGCTGCCGATGCGGTTGGAAAACCGATTTACTTGGAGCTTTCGAGTGTTAATCCGGTTGTGATCCTCCCCGGTGCCCTGACCGAACGAGCTGACGAACTAGTGACGGAGTTTGTGACGAGCGTGCTGATGGGGACGGGGCAGTTTTGCACTAACCCCGGTTTGTTGGTGATGTTGGCCGGGCCCGCTACAGACCATTTCGTCGCCGCCGTCGCTGGCAAGTTTCAGGCGAGCACCGCAGGCACATTGCTGTCCACGGGCGTCAAGCAATCACTGACTGCCGCGATCAAAACCTTGACGGAAGCGGGCGCTGACTTGGTGACCGGTGGACAAGCCGTAGAAGGCAAATGCAGCGTCAGCAATACCCTGCTTCGGGTGCCGGGGGCAAAATTCCTTGGCGACCCAGAGGTTTTCCAGACTGAAGCGTTTGGCAACGCTTCACTTGTCGTGGTGGCGGAAAATTTGGCGGAACTTTCGCACGTGCTTCGCAATTTGGAAGGCAATCTGACCGGCTGCATCTATTCCGCCAAAGATGGCTCGGATGATCACGGTTACGATATGATCGCTGGTCACTTAGCGGACCGAGTTGGACGACTGTTAAACGACAAGATGCCAACTGGGGTCGCGGTCAGCCCAGCCATGAACCATGGTGGCCCATTCCCAGCCACTGGTCATCCAGGCTTCACTGCCGTCGGTATCCCGGCCAGCTTGATAAGATTCGGCAAGTTAACCTGTTATGACGGAGTGCGTTCGCAGCGTTTGCCCAAATTGCTGCGAGATGCTAACCCAACCGGCGCGACATGGCGGTACATCGATCTGCAGTGGTCGACGGCGAACATTGGGAAATAGGGTGCACGGACGAACTTCTGCGGCGCGGCTCCACCGCCGCGCCGCGCAACTACCCGAAGGCAGAGCCAAGATGGTCGATCCCAAGATGTTGCGAGGCCAATTGCCACGCGTCGCGTGGTGGGCCAATGGACTTGAAGTTCAGCAGGAAATGCGGCTTGGTCGGGGATCAATATCCAACAGAACCTGCCCAGTGTACCGGAGTGCCAGCTCGATATCTCAGGGAGCCAGCTCGATATCTCAGGTAGATTGTAAAATCGCTGGCCTCGCTGCGCTGGTTGTATTGACTTGGGCCTGCTGGTTCAGCCCGACTCTGACAGCCCAGCAGCCACCCTTGCAAATTCAATTCGGTAATTCGAGCACCGAGGTCCGGCAGGAACCTGCCTCGATTACGGCATCGCAACAGCCTGCAACCGAACCAGCGCAGCCGGGTCCTGGGCTGATAATCCCTGCGCTGCCAAACACTGCGCTGCCAAACACTGCGGGGCAGAATCCGGCCCCCACGACACCTCCGGCCGCACCGCCCACTGCGCCGACCGCGACTCCACCAACGCTGACGCCGCTGGAGCAAACTGCCAGTGCAATTACGGCTCGTTTACAACAGGTGCAAGAAGACACAGAAAAAAAACCGGAACTGAAAGAACCGCTGGTAAAGCAATATCAAACCGCCCTGAGCGATCTCAAAGCAATCGCCGAAACTCAAAAGCAGCGTGCTCAGTTTCAGGCCAGAATTGCGGCAGCACCTGCGGTTCTGGAAGATGCCAAGGCGCGGCGCTCCAAGTCCGCTGCGCGGGCGACGCTGAGCGACAGTCTGGACTTCATGAGTTTCGATGAAGTGCAAAAAGAACTGCAAGCTCTGCAGGCGGAATTGGCGACAACGACGGAATTGCGCACGAAGTTATCCGAGCAAATCGTCACGCGTGAAAAACGACGGAAGGAATTGCCGCAACTGATGTCGGACGGACGCGCCAAGCTCGACGCCTTGGGAACAGGCGCCAGCACTGCCGCTGCCATTGAAGATCCGCTGCTTAAGGAAGCCGTTGGGTGGTCGGCGTTAACAGCGCGGACACTGGCGGCCGAGCAACTGCAGACGCTCGAGACGGAACAGCGGGCGTACGAAGCTGAAGCGGAGGCGATTCCAATGCAGTTGGAGCTCACGCAGGCGGCCGAGAAGCAGCAGCAGGAGCAGGTTCGCAAAGTCACCGAAGAATTGAATCGCATGCGGCAAGACCGCATTCTGCAACAACGCGACGAGGTGCGTGCGCTGCTGGTAGAACTGCCCGACGAACTCGAGCAAGCCAGCGAAGCGTTGTTAAAACGCATCTCGGATTGGCTGGAATTGGCCGCCAAACGTGCAACCGTAAAGACGGAACTCGACACGGCCAAGAGTGTCTTTGAACTGTGGAAAGAGCGATTCGTGAAGATGAAGAATCGCGTGGACCCGCAGGATGGCCAGGATGTTGTCGCCGGTTTCAATAGCTGGATCGGTGAAATGTTGCGCAAGCAACGCGGAGAGTTGCCCGATCCTGCCAAATTGAGCGGTCAGATTCGGCAGTATCAGCAGGAGTTGCAAAATTCCGAGACGATGTTGTTCGGACTTGAAGACGCTCTGATCGACGCAAACACGAGCTTGGAGAGCTTGAGTGCGCAGGCAGCAGAGGCTGACGAACGCCCCCGCGCCGAATATTTGCTACTGGAAAAGGCAAAAGTAGTTATCACATCCATGCAGGTGGATGTGGATGGCTACATGAATGATGTCCTACAAGTCGCTGACATCAAAGAACAGACACGGCTGCTGTCGCAGCGGTATGCAGAGTTCATCGACGAGCATGTGTTGTGGATTCGCAGCAGTGACCGATTGCAACAGAGCGAAGTGGGGCCACTGGTAGAGGCCTTTCGCTGGCTGGTGAGTTACAAGAATTGGACCGAATTAACGAAGGGATTGATGGCAGACCTGTTCGCACAACCCTGGTGGTACGCAATGTTTGCGATCACTTGGCTGGTGCTGTTGTTCAACCAAACCCGTTTGAGACGGGGGCTTGGTCTGTTATCAGATCAAGCCGCTAAGAGAAACTGTGTCATTTTCCGCTACACGGCCGAAGCGGCGCTGATTACGTTGTGCATCACCATCCCACTACCATTGCTCTTTTTATTCCTTCACTGGCGGCTTCACTCACTTGATAAATTGGACTTCGCCAAGTCGTTTGGAAATGGACTACTGTTGGCGACCGCTGTCTTTTTTCCCTTAGAACTAATGCGACAAACAAGTCGCGTTGGTGGGCTGGGGATCCGGCACTTTGAATGGACGGAAAAAGGAGCCCGTATTTTGCGTGGCAATTTGCGTTGGCTGATTGATTTCTCGTTACCAATCGTCATCGTCGTTGCTATTTTCAGTTCGCAGAAAAACATTCGCTGGGAATCTTCGCTGGGACGCGTCGCCTTCATCACGCTGATGGTTCTACTGGCTATCTTCTTTGGTCGCATCTTCATGCCGCGCACTGGAGTCCTCGCGCGATATGTAAATGCCTACCCGGACAGTTGGTTCGGGAGACTCCGCTTCGGCTGGTATTCCACCATCGTCATCATTCCCGTTTCACTGGCAGCACTCAGCTTCGTCGGTTATCACTACACGGCCCAGCGCTTGGCGTCGCACTTGAATACGACACTGTGGTTAATCGTGTGCTTAACGATGCTGTTCTTCCTGTTGCGCAGGTGGCTGCTGCTGGGACGCCGAAAGTTGATGATTGCCCAAGCGAAACAAAGACTGGCGGAAGTGGCGCGGCGCGATCCCAATCTGCCAGCCTCGCCGCTGCCCGATGAACCCGAGATTAACTTGGTCGTGATCAACGAGCAGACAATGCGACTCGTCAGCAGCTTCATTGTTGTCTCAGCATTGGTGGCGATCTTTATGATCTGGTCCGACGTGATGCCGGCCATCGCGCTGCTTGAGAATTTTAAACTGTGGACGGTTCAGGGTGATTTACCTGACGAAACGATCAATATCACCCTCGCTAACTTGGTGTTTTTAATCCCCATTGTGGCCTTGATGATGATCGCCGTCCGCAACGTTCCAGGCTTGTTGGAAATTGCTTTGCTACAGCATCTGCCGATCACCAGTGCCGTGCGTTATGCCATCACCACGCTCAGCCGTTATTTGATTTTTGTGATTGGTATTATTTTCGTTTCCAATACGATTGGCTTGAGGTGGTCGAGTATCCAGTGGCTAGTGGCAGCCTTAGGGGTGGGGCTGGGGTTTGGCTTGCAAGAAATTTTTGCCAATTTTGTGTCGGGCCTGATTCTGCTATTCGAGCAACCGATTCGAGTCGGAGATATCATCACCCTCGACGGCGTCACTGGTTCCGTCGCGCGCATTCGCATGCGGGCTACGACAATCGTCAATTGGGATCGACAGGAATTAATCATTCCAAACAAAGATCTGATCACCGGAAAGTTGCTCAACTGGACCCTCTCTGATACCACGAATCGCGTGGTCATCCAGGTGGGGGTAGCTTACGGTACAGACACCGAGGCAGCCTGTAACTTAATTAAGCAAATCTGCCGCTCGCATCCGAATATTCTCCAAGAGCCAGCGCCATTGGTAAGCTTCGACAAATTTGACGACAGTTCACTAAGGCTAACGATTCGAGTGTTTTTGGCAAGTTTGGAAGTCCGCTTGCCAACGATTCACGAGTTGCACACACGCATCCACCAAGAGTTCAACGCAGCAGGTATCGAAATTGCATTCCCTCAACGGGATTTGAATATTCGTACACTTCCCCCGCAGTTCGCCGGTTGGTCGAGCAAACCGTAACTCGCTTTCTAAAGTGGCACTCACTTTGTCAATGTCAAGCCTCAATTCGCTAGCATCAGGGCCAGCTTCGCTGATAAGTGTGTGCCTTTCGGCTTAGACCGCAGTTCCAGCCCTAGCAACCTGGGCCAGCCCCATAAAAAGCCAAGCCAAAAAGAGCTTATTCTGACAAAGCGCTTACGAGAAAAACCGAAAAATATTTTTGACTGAAGCGTGCCGAACGGCAAGTCGGACTGCCCCCCGAAAGGTTTCGACGCTAACATACCGATAGACAGCAGCCGAAAAGGCCGATTTAGCAGTCAATTGGACGTGCGTTGGTTGCCCAAACTTAATTATGCCGCTGGAACCGGCGCTATAGTTACGGGCGAGAGATGCATTTACGGTCCAGCTGGATGTTCGATCGTCGCAACGCCTTGCCATTTTGACACCCTGCCATTTGGCATAGTCTTTGCATGCCAGTCGCAAACGGATCGTCATTTACTTCGAATTCTGTCTCCAAACACTTGCTCAGGTCGATAGACTGCCGGTACACCACAGCTGAGTCCCCGTTGACTCCGGTGTCCTGTTACCCAGGTCGCGTGAAGCCAATTTTGGCGTCGGGACAATCGTCGGAAGCATTGAATAAAGCCTGGTGACTCAACAAAAGGGGGTTGGATATGTACGAAAGATTCACTGACCGCGCACGCAAAGTGATGCAACTGGCGAATCAAGAGGCGCAGCGTTTCAACCACGAGTATATCGGCACCGAGCACATTCTCTTGGGCTTGGTGAAAGAGGGGAGTGGTGTGGCCGCCAACGTTCTCAAGAATTTGGACGTTGATCTACGCAAAATCCGCCTCGAAGTGGAAAAGCTCGTTCAAAGCGGTCCTGAAATGGTGACCATTGGCAAGCTACCGCAAACACCGCGTGCCAAGAAGGTTATCGAATACTCGATGGAAGAGGCTCGCAATCTTAATCACAACTATGTGGGTACCGAGCACATCCTGTTGGGCTTGTTGCGCGAGCAGGAGGGTGTGGCTGCCCAAGTTCTGATGAATCTTGGTTTGAAACTTGAAGACGTTCGCGAAGAAGTGCTGAACCTGCTGGGCCATGGAATGGAGAGCGGAGAAGGAGGCGAACGTGGTGGTCGCGAAGGCGCGGGCGCAGCTACTGAGTCCACGGGTTCCACCAAAGGTTCGAAGAGCAAGACGCCGGCCCTGGACAGCTTTGGTCGCGACCTGACCGAACTCGCCAAGCAAGGCAAGCTCGATCCTGTCATCGGTCGTGCTCGAGAAATCGAACGGGCAATTCAGGTACTCTGCCGCCGCACCAAAAACAACCCAGTTCTGCTGGGCGAAGCGGGTGTAGGTAAGACAGCCATCGTTGAGGGTTTCGCGCAACGTGTCATTTCGGGCGATGTCCCCGAAATTCTGGCTGACAAGCGGATCGTCGTGCTCGACCTTGCCATGATGGTCGCCGGCACGAAATATCGCGGTCAGTTCGAAGAACGCATCAAAGCGGTCATGAATGAAGTGCGGCGTGCGAAAAACACGATTCTCTTCATCGACGAATTGCACACGCTGGTAGGTGCTGGTGGTGCCGAAGGTGCCATCGACGCCGCCAACGTGCTCAAACCAGCTTTGGCGCGCGGAGAAATCCAATGCATCGGAGCCACTACGCTCGACGAGTACCGCAAGTACATTGAAAAAGACAATGCACTCGCGCGTCGTTTCCAGGAAATTATCGTTGAACCAACGAGTACCCAGGAAACGATCGAGATCATCAAGGGTTTGCGCGAACGTTACGAGGAACACCATCGCGTGAAATTCACCGATGATGCCGTCGTGGCCGCGGTCGAAATGAGCGAACGCTACATCACCGCGCGTTGCCTACCCGATAAGGCAATTGACGTGATCGATGAGGCTGGCGCACGCGTCCGCCTCCGGACCATGTCCAAGCCACCTGATCTAAAGGAACTTGACGACGATATCGAGCGCCTCAACAAGGAAAAAGAGGATGCGGTAGCCAATCAAGATTTCGAAAAGGCGGCTGCGCTGCGCGATCAGGCGGACAAGCTTCGCAAAAAGAAAGAGACGATCACTCGGCAATGGCGCGATAAGAGCCGCGAAACCGATGGCGTCGTCGACGAGGAAGTGATCTCGGAGGTCGTTTCCAAAATGACCGGGATTCCGCTGACTCGCCTCAGCACCGAGGACAGTGCGAAACTGATGAGGATGGAAGAAGATCTTCACCAGCGTGTGGTTAGCCAGGATCAGGCGGTGGCCGCCGTTGCTCGTGCAGTTCGCCGCAGCCGCAGCGGACTCAAAGATCCACGTCGCCCAACAGGTTGCTTCGTGTTTGCCGGCCCTACGGGCGTGGGCAAAACGTTGCTCGCCAAAGCGCTGGCTGAGTTCATGTTTGGTGACTCCGATGCGTTGGTGCACATCGATATGAGCGAATACATGGAGAAGCACAATATTAGTCGTTTGGTCGGTGCTCCTCCGGGATACGTGGGCTACGAAGAAGGTGGTCAACTGACCGAGAAAATCCGCCGCCGACCTTACGCTGTCGTGCTGTTGGATGAGATCGAGAAGGCCCATCCAGACGTATTCAATATGTTGCTGCAAGTGATGGAGGAAGGTCGTTTGACCGACTCCTTCGGTCGCAATGTTGATTTTCGCAATACCATCTTGATCCTAACCACCAATGCCGGCGCGGAAGCGATCAAGAACGAATCAGCGTTTGGCTTTCAAAAGCCGGACGGTGACAGTTCATACGAGAGCATGAAATCGCGCGTGATGGATCAAATCGAGCGCGTTTTCCGGCCAGAGTTCCTTAACCGCTTGGACGATGTGATTATCTTCCGTCACCTCAACAAGGAAGACTTGAAGAAGGTTATCGACTTCGAATTGACCAAGGTACGCCAACGATTGGTGGAACGTGGTTACGAATTGTCGCTGACCGATGAAGCCAAAGAGTTCATCATCAACAAGGGTGGCGCAAACCTGGATTACGGTGCTCGTCCGCTACGTCGCGCCATCGAGCAACGCATCGAGGATCCCTTGGCAGAGGAATTGCTACGTGGTGCCTTTGACGGGATGAACACGATCGTTGTTGACGGTGTCAAAGGTGACGATGATAAGACGGTTCGACTCACCTTTCGCGGTGAACAACGCGAGAAGCTGGTGGAACCCGAAGCGGTGGCTACTGGAACCGAAAAGTAAATACCTGCATAGCGATCGCTAGGATTGAAAATATCAACGGCGGCAAGTTCTTTATGAGCTTGCCGCTTTTTTTATTGACCACATCCAGCGACCAATCGGATGTTTACGAGTAACTCCAGGATGTGATCGAGCATCTGAACCGAGGCACGGCTAATATCTTCACAAACCGTGGGGAGTGGCATTTGGGAAGCAGCAGGAGTACTATCGTCATCGTGATTTCCTGTTTTCTTACCGACCCGCACCGCCGGTTCCCGAATGTCAGATGTCACCCGAATACTGTCGCAGATCGAAGCGGGAGATCCCTCGGCGGCCGAGCAGCTATTGCCGCTGGTGTATGAGGAACTGCGCAAATTAGCGGCGGCGAAACTGGCCCATGAAAAGCCGGGGCAGACGCTGCAGGCAACGGCCCTGGTCCACGACGCTTATCTCAGGCTGGTAGACACCGACGAGGCACAGCACTGGAACAGCCGCGGACATTTCTTTGGTGCAGCGGCGGAGGCCATGCGGCGGATTTCAGTGGATAACGCCAAGCGAAAGCTAGCCGCAAAGCGTGGGGGACAAGTCGAGCGCGTGGGATTGCATGAAGACCAGATCGTTGCCCCCAGTCGGAACATCGACCTGATCGCGCTGGATGAAGCACTGAATGAATTAGCCGTTCATGATTCACGCAAAGCTGAACTCGTCAAACTTCGCTACTTTGCCGGCCTGACGATCCGCCAGGCGGCCGACGCGTTGCGAATTTCGGAGTCCACCGCCGATGCGGATTGGGCCTACGCCAAGTCGTGGTTGCGAGTTCGGATTGCGGATTGAGATCTCCCCTCTCCTTCTGAATCCTTCAGTGTGTGGATTTTTGCGAAACTTTCCATTTTTCGTCGGGGAAATCGGTGTTAGATTCCGCACTGACTCCTGGAGACCTATCGTCGCCCGTGTCGGGAATGGGAAAATGACTGTCAGCAAACTTGATGACCAAGCGATCTTTGAATTCGCTCGCAAAATCAATGCCGGGGAAGCTCGTCAGGCCTATCTGGCGCAGGTTTGTGGCGGCGACCCGGCCATGGCGCAGCGAATCGAAGCTCTGTTGAAAGCTCACGATGAGAGCGATAGTTTTCTGGAATGTCCTCCGCCAGGCATCAGTATTCCACCGACGATCTGCCTGGCTGCTCCCGAGCGTGTTGGCACCCAAATCGGCCCCTACAAATTACTCGAGCAGATTGGCGAAGGGGGCATGGGGGTCGTGTATGTCGCCGAGCAATCCAAGCCTATTCGACGGCGGGTCGCGCTGAAGATTATCAAACCCGGCATGGACTCGCGGCAAGTCATCGCGCGGTTCGAAGCCGAGCGGCAAACGTTGGCGATCATGGACCATCCCAACATTGCCAAGGTACTCGATGCAGGTACGACCGAAGCGGGTCTGCCGTACTTCGTGATGGAGCTGGTCAAGGGAACTCCCATTACCGAATTTTGCGATGCCCAGAAGCTT
>JBBQRC010000063.1:0-11930 GCA_038215215.1 Pirellulales bacterium | reverse complement strand
ATCACCGATGCCCTAGCCAACGCATGGTTTAAACTCGCCGATCAGGATCTATTAAAAGTCCAACAGGGGCTGGACTCAGGGCAGATGGCCATGGGATATGCTTTGCCCAATATCAAACTAGCAGCAAATATTGACGTACAGCCGGTAAAGAGCCGAGGTCGCAACGTGCTGGCATGGCTGCCTGCCGGGCAGCAACCGACCGCTGAAGCTGTCCTGATTGGAGCCCATATCGACCATTTGGGAACAGGCAAAGGGAGTGGTTCACTTGCGCGGGAAGACGAAGTCGGGGGCACGCATCGCGGGGCAGATGACAACGCCTCGGGAGTTGCCTGCGTGCTCGAAGTGGCTCAATACCTGGCCAACGAACAGTCTGCTGGGAAACTCAACATGAAACGCGATGTGCTCGTAGCGGCCTGGAGTGGGGAGGAGTTGGGATTGCGAGGATCCCAAGCATTTGCCGACGATTTTGCAGAGCTCTATCCGGATCGGATGCGTTCCGCTCAGGCTCATTTGTCACCACACGGCCCGGCAGATCACGCCACAAAACAACTTGGCAGTAACGCTGAGTCTACTGACGCTGCGAGTTCGAAGAACGACGCAGATTCGATTGCGGAGACGACTGCCGCGCACGCAGCCCATTCTGCCCTTGCATCAGCCACGCTGTACCCGCAAATCATCGCCTGCTTGAATTTGGACATGGTGGGTCGCCTCCGCGAAAATCTGGTCTTGCAAGGCATCGCCTCGTCGCCCTTTTGGAGCGGAGCCATCGAACGACGCAACGCAGTCGTGCGGCTGCCTTTGACCCTGCAAAATGACTGCCATTTACCTACTGATGCGAGCACCTTCTTCTTGCACGGTGTCCCGATTCTCTCGGCCTTTACGGGTTCTCACTCGGAATATCACACTCCTCGTGACACTCCCGATTTGCTGAATTACGAAGGTGCTGCACAAATTGCCAGGCTCATGGCTTTAATCACACGCGAATTGGTGCAAACCGATGCAGCGCCCGAGTTTCAGGATCAGGAAGCCCAACCCGAGATGCGAGCCAACTTGGCAGCTTATTTGGGGACGATCCCAGACTATGCAAAGGGGGACGTGAAGGGGGTCGCGTTGGGAGGCGTCACCAAAGGAGCTCCGGCGGAGAAGGGGGGGATGAGGGGCGGCGACATCATCGTTGAACTCGCGGGCAAGAAAATCGAAAATATCTACGATTACACGTTTGCCATCGAAGCGTTGAAGATTGGCCAAACCATCAAAGTAAAGGTGCAACGCGATGGTAAAGTCGTAGACCTGGAGGTTACTCCAGCCTCACGCCAGTAACGCAGGCATCCGGCCAATTAAGCACCTCTGCAGAAGTTTCTTCGTTTAATCGCGTGCCCATCGGGCCGCGATTGTGCCGAAAAACGCGGGGCGATGCCCACGCGGTTAAACAACGTTTTGCCAGATAGCTTATGCCGAGGTGCTTAGACCCCCAGATTCTTCGAAACATCGGTACGATACGCCACCAAAGCTGGAATAATGCCGGCGATCGTTGCCAGTAACATCAAGCCGGGAATCAGTAGGCTCTCATAAATCGTAATCGTATTGAGAAAGCCAACCTGTATACCGGTGCGTCGCTCGATTTCGCCACTACCGATGACACCAATCGCGTGGCCAAGAAACCAGCCAAACGCGCCGCCGGAGATGGAGATGAGCAGCGATTCGAGCAAGACGACGATCAGCACCACGTCGCGTCGGGCACCGAGGGCACGCATGACCGCAATGTCATGCTTGCGTTCGCTCATCGAGTTATAGATGCTCACCAGAATGCTCAGCGCACTGACGAAGCAAACGATAATAGTTAACGCCAAGAGAGCGTATTTGACTGGCCTGACAAACATCTCCAGCATGTTAGAGATTTCCGCAATCGGCGAAGCAGCTTGGGTGCGCAACCGCTTGTTAATGGGTCGCTCCATGAACACAGCAAAGCTTCCGTTGCCAGGTTTGACGAGCACCGCGGTGATGTCCCTCTTTTCCAAAGTGAGACGCTCGCCTTGGACGACAGGATCTTTCGCCACGGCGTCCTTCACAGCATCGGGATTGGAAGGATCTTCGAACGCGCGGGCATGACCTTCCATGAAGTAAAAGCCCTCCAAATTGATGAAGGCGGCGCGATCGTTGGGGGTACCGGTGGGAGCGAGGACGCCCACGACTGTAAATTTCTGCCCATGTCCTTCGCCGTTGGGATCGCCGTGGGTGGTCTGTACGATATCGCCAACTCGACGCTTCATCTCTGCGGCCACTTGGGAGCCGAGCACACACTCATAAAAGCCGTGCTCCGGTGAAAAGTCCAGGAAATTGCGTCCCTCCGCAAACTTGTATTCCTTGTCGCCAGCCCGTCCGTAACGCAGCTTCTCAAAAAAATCGGGTTTGGTTCCGACGACGCGAAACGGACCAAAGTAATCCCCCAGGCAAACGGGGATGGCGAAGCCTCCTTCCATGTAGGTGCTGTAGAGCCCCTTGCGATCCGGCTCGGCGATTCGACCACCAATCCGTTTGATTTCCGCTGCGCGACCCTCCCCCGGCAAGAACTCCAAGTACTCCTCATACGGCAGGACCTCAATCGGCTTGCTGAGATAAAACACTGTGTTCAAAACGAGTTGCAGCGAACCCCCTTTGGCACCAACAATCAGGTTGTAGCCCACGTTGCTGTTGCGATCGAAGGACTCGGTGATAACCCAACTGACACTTAGCACTAAGACAACCAGCGCTACGCCGAGCGCCATGCTCAACATCGTCAGCAAAGTTGCGAAGCCACGCTGTTGCATGTTGCGCCATGCGATCAATAGCAAATTCACGGCAGGAATCCTCTCAGTAGTGTTGCCTTATTTACTTTTGGCAAAGGCGCGGTTGATATCTTCCAGTCGATCGATACGTGAAAACTGGTCGGCGACGGTCATCGAGTGAGTCACGATGAGCATCGCGATCTGCTCCTCTTGGCAACTTTGCCGAATCAAATCGATAATCTTCTGCTGGTTGGCTTGATCGATATTGGCGGTAGGTTCATCCGCCAGGAGGAGTTTCGGTCGATTGGCCAGGGCCCGGGCCACTGCCACGCGTTGTTGTTGTCCGACAGACAAAGCGGCCGGTTTATGATGCAGGCGATCGCCAAGTCCCACGCGTTTGAGTAGATCGATGGCCCGCGGCAGATCATGTCTCCGGTTCCCAAACGTCATGCCCAGACGGACGTTTTCCAGCGCGGTGAAACCGGGCAACAAGTTGAATGTTTGAAAGACATAGCCGATCTTGGCTGCGCGGACTCGGTCACGCCCTGCTTCGCTTAATTTGCGTAGATCGATCTTATCCAGCTCGATCGAGCCACTGTCGGGGGTCATGATGCCAGCCAGGCAATGCAATAAAGTCGTCTTGCCACCACCGCTTTCGCCAATTAGCACCACCTGTTCGCCGGCCTCAATCGCGAAAGCAGGAATGTCGAGCACTGAAAGTCGTTGGCCATCGGGCAAAGCAAACGACTTTTGGAGATCTTTGAGCTGCAGCATTCAGTGTCCTCGGAAATTTCGCCCACGGAAATTTCGTCCGCGGAAATTCGGATCTCAGTAATAGCTGGACAACGCCGCATCGGCATCCGATCGTCGCCCCATGTGTTGGTATTGAACAAACGCTAGTATTGAAACTCGCGATTCAAGCACCGTGCGCCGTCGGAGAGGCGATTGTTACGCTTTGCGACGACGGATGCGATCCATATCGCGGCGGGCGTCGTCCTTCTTCATTTTCTCCCGTTTATCGTGCAGCTTCATCCCTTTGCACAGGGCCATTTCGCACTTGGCTACGCCGCGTTCGTTAAAGTACATACGCAGTGGAACCAACGTTAGCCCTTTTTCCTTGGCACGTCCGATGAACTTGAGCATCTCGCGCTTGTGAACCAGTAGCTGGCGAGGGCGTTTGGGCTCATGGTTCCATACTGTGGCTTGTGGGTACTCGGCGATATCGCAGCCGACAAGCCACAGCGTCTCGCCCCGCACTCGACCGTAAGCTTCGTCAAGCTGGCATTTGCCATTGCGCAGACTTTTGACTTCGCTCCCAACCAAGATCATGCCGCACTCGATCGCATCCATGATCTCGTATTTATGCCGCGCTTTGCGATTTTCACTGATTGTTTTAAACGTCGGCGTGACAGCTTGAGCACCTTTGCTTCCCTTGCCCGTCGTTTTCGCGGCGGATTTGGAGTCAGGCTTCTTGGCTGTTTTTGGGGGGGTAGGTTTCGGTTTTTGCGGTTTGTTGTTCAAGTTGTGGTGCTACCATTGGCTGCGCTGTGTACTCTTCTGCCTACGCAGTGTACTCGTCGCTTATTACGTCTCGATGTGCCCGATCGGTTCAGCCGCAAAGGGGGCAAGTTGCTTGGATTCGCGAGCCAACCTTGGAATCGGGGTTTTGGGCATCCTAAACTGTATTGTGTCGGAATGAGCGCATCCATGAAGGGGACCTGACGCACTTACTACCGATTCGAGTACAATAAGGCCGGACCAGATAGCGATTTTTTCATAGGCTGCTGTTGCAAGATGACTTTTGATCTCCCGGTTGTTACTGAAGCGGCCAATTCGACGAGCTGTGGGAGCGGTGGAGCCAGCGATTTTGTTCCCAGCGGCCGGCTGCCTCCGTGGCTGCGACGCGATTTGCCTAAGGGAAATTTCAACAACTTCACGGCCGGGCTGCTCGACGAACTGCGATTGGAAACGGTTTGCGACAACGCCAAATGTCCCAACCGCATGGAATGCTATTCGCAGAAAACCGCGACGTTCATGATTCTCGGGAACGTGTGCACTCGACCATGTGGTTTTTGTGCCGTATCGCGTGGCAAACCGGAGGAACTCGAGCTCGACGAACCTGAACGGGTGGCCGAAGCGGCCTTTCGCTTGGGACTAAAGCATGTGGTGATCACTTCCGTGACGCGAGATGACTTGCCCGATGGCGGAGCGGAGCATTTCTACCAATCGGTGTTGGCCGTCCGTGCCAGAACGGGTGCGACCGTCGAAGTCCTGACACCAGATTTCGTGATGCACAAACACGGGCTCGATCGAGTCGTCGCGGCCGCCCCCGAAGTATTCAACCACAACATGGAGACGGTTCCCCGTTTGTACCGTCGGGTGCGAGGTCCGAAGAGTGACTATCGCTGGACGCTCGACTTGCTCATGCGGGTCAAGGCCTTGAACCCGTCTGTTAAGACGAAAAGTGGATTGATGTTGGGGTTGGGTGAGACGCGCGACGAGCTACTTGATTGTTTAGCTGATTTGCGGTCGAGCGGTTGCGATTTCCTGACGCTTGGCCAGTACCTTCAACCCGGCCTACGTTACCTGCCTGTCGTGCGCTATGTCGAGCCCGCGGAGTTCGCTGAATTGGCTGACATTGCCAAGAAAATAGGCTTTGAAAAGGTCGCCAGCGGTCCTTTCGTGCGGTCCAGTTACCACGCGCGTGAAATGACCGAATAATCACAAGTTAAAGAGGACAAACATGAGATATTGGACCATTATCGCGAGCTTGATCTATGTCAGTAGCTCATGCGTGAGCACCTTTAGCCAGGAGTCACCGGTGTCTCAAGTTCAAGTCGCCGAGAATGATCAAGTGGTCGAGAAGCCTGCCAAGCTGTTCGACGCCCGCGAGTTCGCGGGTGACGATGGAAAAGGTCTCAGGTACCGTCTGCTCAAGCCGCTGGGCTACAATGCCAACAAGCTGTACCCGCTGGTTATCTTTCTGCATGGTGCGGGCGAACGAGGTGACGACAACGCCGCGCAGTTGAAGCACGGTATGGCGGACTTTTGTAAAAAAGAGCGGCGCGAGCAAAATCCCGCTTATGTGTTGGCACCTCAATGCCCAACCGGCGAGAAATGGGCTGATGTCGACTGGGCGGCTGACGGCGTGACGCTGCCTGAAGCGGCCAGTGAATCGCTGAAGCTAACATTGGCCCTCGTCGATACCATGATTGCGGACGCCGCGGTCGATAAGAATCGCATCTATATCACCGGATTGTCCATGGGCGGTTATGGAACGTGGGACGCACTCGCGCGGCGGCCGGATTTCTTTGCCGCTGCACTTCCCATCTGTGGTGGCGGCGATCCGAAGACAGCGGAGAGTATCAAGCGAGTGCCGATCCACTGCTTCCACGGCGGCGCGGATACAGTGGTTGCAGCAGCACGCTCTCGGGACATAATCACTGCGCTGAAAGAGGCCGGTGGTGCACCCTTGTATACTGAATATCCTGACGTAGGACACGATAGTTGGACGCAAACTTATGCCAATGATGCGACGCATCAGTGGCTGTTCGCCCAACGCCGGTCTCCGCTTGTATCCGGGGCCAAGTAAGAACCTATCCGAAAAGGGGTCTGACCCTTTGGAAGCGCTTCGATAGGTTGAAATTACCACAAGGTCAGAGTGATCTAGGTTGAGAGGAGCGCGAACGGCGAAACGCATGAAGCCTCGTAAACGTCCTGCAGTCTCGAATCTCAAACCTCACCAATTGGTGACTATGTTTCCGTCGTTGGGATACTTCGACGATCAACGTGGTTATTGGAGGTTATTGGTGCATGGCCGCGTCTACACCACAGAGACAATTCCATTGGGCACACGAATTTTGCTGAGCGGTCTAAAGCGGGCCATGCGAGCAACGCCTGAGGAGGTTGCCAGCGACGTTTTTCAGCAGCGTATTGGCGGTTTCTTAACCAAGCCAATCGCCCGGCGGCAGATCGTGTTGCAGGTCGAGGGACAAAAATACTTGCTCAAGCGACGGAGTCGTGGCGATGGCGTGTTCTACGGCATTTTAAAACTAACGCCCACGCAACTCTCTTTACCGCAGCCGCCTAGCGGCGGTCGCAACGTCGTCCCGCTCAAGCTGCTACGTCCTCCCGCAGCGGGCGAGAGCAACGCTAAGTCAGTGATCGCCAATGTCCATATTGTAGGTCAAAATGGCTTGAGTGTGATTAGCGATATTGATGACACGATCAAGCTGACGGAAGCTACCAGCCGCCGACAGATGCTCGCCAACACCTTTTTGCGTCCCTTCGAGCTGGTTGAGGGGATGGCAGAGCTGTACCGCGATTGGCATGCACAAGGCGCCGACTTCCACTACGTCTCGAGCAGTCCTTGGCAACTATATCAGTCCCTGGCGCAGCTTTGCAGTGACGGCAATTTTCCAGCCGGCAGCATGCATCTTCGCTACTTTCGCATGCGCGACGAAATGTTTCGCCGCTGGCGACCGGTTCGGAACAACAAGAAAGTGGGCATCATTGCAGCCATTCTGAAATGGTTGCCACAACGCCGCTACGTTTTGGTGGGCGATAGCGGCGAAAAGGATCCTGAGATCTACCGCTTTCTAGCCAAGCGATTCCCCAATCAAGTCGTGGCGATCCTTATCCGCAATTTACAATCGCGTCCGCTCGATGCCCGACGCCTTAAGAAACTGCACTCGCTAAGTAACGGTTGTCAGATACGTGTTTTTACGGAAGCGCAGGAATTGCGAGACGTGGTTTCCAGTTATCTGACTTGATGAGGCGGTTGTCGAAACGGCTGGGCGAGCTCAGTCTGGGCCGCACATGAGTCGTACCAACAGCGTGGCCGCAATTAAATCGGCCGTGGTGCCGGGATTACGTCGATGACCGTCGCTGCGTAAGAAGCCATCGAGCTCGGCGATGCCGCGCCGGCGTTTCGCAGGATTTTCTTGGTGGACTAATTCAGCAGCCATCGCCTGTACTTGGCTGGCGATTTCGTTCCCTGCTTTGCGTAGGATGTGTCCGTCGGGCTCGTGTGCCAGCCAGCGAAGTTGGAGTTCACTAATGGCCGCGAACACATCGGAACTCGCCCGCAGCGTTTCCTCAAACCAAGGCAATAAGCGATCGAAGATGTCGGCAAAGTTATTCACATATTGTCGCGCGACGGCGTCCCGTTCAGCCACGACACGCATGGCAGTTACTAGACAATCGGGAGCCCCTTGATGGATGTCATGTTCTTCGGTGACGCCCAGCCCACCAGGACTCGCATGGCGGATGGCTGCGTAGATCGCCTGCGAATCCGCAGGGGTCAACTGGGCCAACTCGCTGGCGGTGGCCGCCTGCCAATCCTTCCAACTTTGTATAGGCGAGCGAATGTTGGCGATCGCGAGCGGGCCGAAGAGCAGCAGAGTTCCCAAGTTGGTATTCCGCCTCACGCTCTCACGCGTCGCCTTGACCGACTCCAAGACTAGGCTTCCCACGGATGCCTGTGAGGATGCCAGAGAGGATGCCTGCGCACGCGCAAATACGGGCCCGATAGCCTGGGCGCTGCTCACAAAATGGCCGTAGTCCATATCCGCAAACGCTGCGCCCGGATGGACGTTACCAAGCTTTGGCGAGGTCGCTTCAAACAGGCAGGCCAGCGTGGCGGCGGCGTCAAGCGGCCAGAGGCGATCGAACGGATACGGCCCGACGTGGGAAGATATCTTCAGACTTGTCAACGAATGCATAGCCCCTCATAGCTCAAGGATGCGCACTGGCGACGTCACAAAAGCAATCGCCTGAGTGGAGCGGACAGGTCAGTGGGCTGCGTTTTTAAGGGCGCGCCGCGCAGGCCATCGATCGCTTGCTGTAACTGCTCTTCAGCGGAAAGGGAAAGATTCACGAACAGCACCCTTTGGTTCCCTATTCGGCAAGCTCCGCCGGTGGTTTCCCCAAGCCATTGCCGCCGCACGGTAATTCCCTCCTGCGTGGCCAGTTTCAGGGCTTCCTCTAGCAGGTCGATCGTATGCATTTCTGGTCACAATTGTACGAGCTTCGCAGCAAATGACTTGGCCGCCAAATATACTTCGACCGCCATTGCTAGACCACTACCCCGGCGGTCGGGGATGGCTAGTATTGCTACCGAAAAGAGGTTAGTTTACTATCGACAAAGCGTTTTTCAGCACTCGGGCTGCAATTTCACCGATCGGACAAGGTTCGGTGGTACGTGGACGGGATTTTTTTTAAAAGCATTTATACTGGGGGATTTAATGTCAGATCGTCGGCGGATGACAGTTACCAAAATTGGCGACCTAGCAATTGTGCGATTCAGCGATCGCAAAATTGTCGACAGCTCGAATATTGAAGAGATGGGAGAGGAGATGTTCTCGCTCGTCGACAAAGATAAATGCAAGGATGTGCTGCTCAACTTCGATGGCGTCGAGTTTATGTCGTCGGCCGCCCTCAATAAGCTCATTCTGATGGAAAAACGGGTTAAAATTGCCCAAGGTAAATTGCGGCTCTGCAACCTCCGCGCTGAAATTCTCGAAGTCTTTACCATCACCCGCCTGAACCGAGTGTTTGACATCAAAAAAACCGAGGCCGATGCACTAAAGGCCTTCGGAGTTAACTAGCTGTCAATCGATAGGTACTTAGTTTTCCAAACATACGTTTTGGACTCATTCGTTTCCTCTCATACTCATCTCTGACCTTGTCGAAATTTATGTTGCATCGCAGAAACGCACGCTGCATGGCGAGACATCGCCTAGCTGGAGAGCATCATGGGTAATGCTCTTTGGCGTTGGAGTCTGCAGAGGGAGATTCCGAGTTCCCTTGATGCCGGACACCAATTGATCGAGCAACTGATCAAAGCTCTTGAGTCTAACGGCTGGGAGGGACGTGATCTTTTTCATGTTCAGTTGGCTGTTGAAGAGGCCATGGTCAACGCTATCACCCACGGTAATAAATTGGCTCCGGACAAAGTCGTCGAAGTTGAGTTCAAGGTCGAACCTCAGTCCACGATTTTGAGGATCAAGGATGAGGGTCAAGGATTCTGTCCGGAGGAATTGCCAGACCCGCGCGACGATGACCACCTGGAGCTCACCAACGGCCGCGGCGTGATGTTGATTCGCGCAATGATGTCGGAAGTCCATTACAACGATCGTGGCAATCAAGTCACCATGGTAAAACGCAGATTAAGTTGATCTCTGGTCGCGTTTCGGCATTGTAGCCCTCCGGGCGATCAAGTTTTTGGGGATTGTCGACTTGTCGAAAATTCACATTCCAGTTCTCTACGAAGACAATCACCTGCTGGTGATCAACAAGCCGGCTGAGTTGGCCACGATGGGTGCTGAGGCGGGGGCACCCACTGCCGTAAGCTGGGCAGCAAATTACATTGGCCAAAAATACGCCAAGCCTGGAAATGTGTTTATCGGTGTAGTGAGCAGGCTCGACAGTTTCGTCTCCGGTGTGCTCGTGTTGGCTAGGACGAGCAAAGCGGCCAGCAGGTTGACGGAGCAGTTTCGTGAGCGCAGGACCGTCAAGCGATATTGGGCCTGTGTCGAGGGCAAGCTCGAACAAGTCGAGTGGCGGACGCTGGCAAATCATCTGCGTAAAGATGACGCGGCCCATCGCATGGTCGTGGTTCCCGCTACCGCGGCGGGAGCCCAGGAGGCAACGCTGAAATTCCGCACGCTCGCAACCACTCAAACTCGCTCGATACTGGAAATCGATCTACTAACAGGCCGCAAGCATCAGATTCGACTGCAATTATCCGAGCTGGGTTTTCCTGTAGTAGGCGACCAGAAGTACGAGGCCCAGAGCAAGTTCCCGATTGGTATCGCCTTGCATAGCCAGCGATTGACGATTACCCATCCAACTCGCCAAGAGTCGCTTACGTTCACCGCCGCACCTCCGCCCTGCTGGCGTCAATTATCCGCAGAGTTCACTTCAGTATTCGATTCGTGATTCACTTTTCGGAGATTAGTCCGCAGTGATGCAAGCCGCACGAAGGGCCAGCGACGCTCCCATGCAAAACCAGAGGACCTTTAGGAACATGTTCAGGAACACCACAGGCACTCCGTCCGCCGCGACCGTGGGCTGGTTAGTGGCATTGTGCGTGTCGCCGGGACTGCTACCACTTAACCTGTTTGGCCAAGCTCCGCCCGCCATGGATGCGCCCCAACAGACGCTCGTTGAGGCTCAGCCCCAGGACATCTTCGAATATGCACCGGTGCGCACCAAGTCGACTGATGTTTGGAATCCTCTGGCGACTGATCGATTGGCTGGCAGTATCGAAGAATTTAACGATCAGACGATTATCTTCATCGAGAACGGCGCGCGACGCGAGCTGCCCAGTCATCGAGTTTTGTCGATCCAGCCCGTATGGAAAAGTGAAGCCGCGGTAGCGGCGCATCGGCTGTTTACCGAACGTCGGTACCAATCAGCCATCGAAGCGATTCCGCAGGCGGTGAAAAGCAACATTCCGCGGTGGCAACAGCGTCTGCTGATCGCCGAGCTCATTGATGCGGCCGTAGCGACTGGCAGCCTCAAAGGGGCTTGCAGCGTCTTTCTTGACTCGCTGGCGCCGAACCAGCCACCAGCTATGTTATATTCTTCCCTGCCGCTATGCTGGACGACCGAGGAACCGGATCGGCTGGTGCGACAGGCTGCGGTCGACTGGCTGGCGAGCAGCAGCGAGGCGGCCCAGTTGCTGGGGGCAAGCTGGTTGCTGCTTGGAGCGGACGGCCAAGCGGCCCAGCGCAAGTTACGCCAATTGCAGGGATCAAAGACCGAACCCATCTCCGCCCTGGCAGTCGCTCAGGCGTGGCGATTGGCGACACCTACTGAGACGGAGACAAATCTTGCGGCTTGGTTCGAGTATCGCGACCGCATGCTCGAGCCGCTGCAACTTGGACCCACTGAATTTCTGGCCGATCGACTCAGCCGTATCGGCAAAATCGAGTTGGCAGTTGGCCAGTGGGCGCGGATTGCGAGCGTGCACGCAGGGCGATACCATCGTGCTTCAAAAGCTCTTCTCGCGGCCCAACAGCGATTGCAAGAGCAAGGTCGAACAGAGGAAGCGAAAAGGTTACAGGCATGGATCGAGCAGTTGCAGCCCGTCACTACGAAATGAGCCACAAAGATAGAGGGCCAGTTCGCCGATTTGTGGGCCCACTACTGGCCGCAATT
>JBBQRC010000062.1:0-12034 GCA_038215215.1 Pirellulales bacterium | reverse complement strand
CGTGGGACTGCTGATTTTCATGGGCGCCGGGCTGACGAAGCTCGAGACCTCAACTGAATTCATCGACATGTTCGCCCCCTCACACCCCGCCATCCAGCAATTGAATTGGATTGAACAGCATATTGGACCAATCAGCTCCTTCGAGATTCTGGTTCGATTCCCTCTGAAACCTGATACAGATCACTTACAACGCGCACAGGATGTTCAGGGGCTGCAACAAGAATTGGAACTTTCTCCGCACATCGTGGCGGTTATGTCACCTACCAGCATGTTGCCAGAACTGCCCGACCGCGACGGAACGCGAGGCACCATTCGACGTGCGGTCATGCGCAAAATGCTAGGGGGAAGAATCGTCGACCTGATCAACCAAAGCACGATTGCCATTGACGACGAATACGAGTACTGGCGAATCACTGCTCGCGTCGCAGAACTTAAGCAAACCAATTATGCAAGCGTTCGCAACACGATCATCGCCCTGTGCCAGGACTATACCCAGCAACGCGAAAAGAATAGCGCGTCCAGCCCGGCGGAAGCGATGCAGGTGAGCCTCACCGGGTTACGCGTTGTGGTCGAAGAGGCGCATCACACTCTGCTCTCAGATCTAAGCGGGAGCTTCGCGATGGCATTCCTGCTAATTACCCCGGCGATGATGTTGGTCGTCGGTCGATTCTGGTTGGGCTTGTTGATTATGCTACCGAATGTTTTGCCCGTTATGTTGATATTCGGCGGTATGGGCTGGTTGGGTATCAAATTGGATGTGGCCAGTATCCTAACGGCCAGCGTCGCCCTCGGAATCGCCGTAGACGATACGCTGCATGTGATGAGTTGGTATCTGCACGCCCGCAAGTCTCACACCAATGAACAGGCCATATCCATTGCTTTACAGCACTGCTCCCGAGCTATGTTACATACGACGCTGATTAGTGCCAGTGCGATGGTACCATTCTTCTTCACCGCTTTTGAACCCACCAGCAAGTTTGCCTTGTTGATGATTTTGATTTTGACCGCGGCCATCATCGGTGACTTGGTGTTATTGCCAGCCCTATTATTAAGCCGTCTGGGAATTCGATTGACCCGCGGTCTGGGGAGCGAGCGCTCGCCCGCGGATTGAAACAGTGCATTGAAACGGCGCATTGAAACAGTGCATTGAATTGCCCGTCGCCCGTCTGGTTATTCGTCTGTTCAGTGGCGATGATCCTGATCATCCTCTGGCTGCTTTTTTCGCAGTCCGTCAACTTCAATCGTGACTTCGTTGAGTCCCGTGGCTTGAATTTCTATACTCAGGCCAGAGGTCGCGTACGAATTGTGGCGGCGATCGACGACTCCAATCGTGCTTGGTCGATGACCCTTCAAGCCTTCCGTCATCACGAACTGCACGATGACGCAATCGTGCACACCGGCAACGGCACCATCGTCGGCGCGATAGGTCGTGAGCTTAAATTCACCCCCCTCGCCAATCGTACCGCGCGCTTGCACACCGTGCTCTCGGGATTTGATTTCGACAGTACCCACATGTACGGGGGAGCCATCGCGAAAGATGACTTTGCCGTTCACTGGGTAAGTAGGCAATTGGTCGGAACAACCGACGGTCAAAATGGTCAGTAGTAAAAACGCGAGCGATGATGGCGAGCAGAGCTTAGTCAAGATAGGTTGTCACGATTCCATCGCGTCGATTGCACAAGTTGCCTAGCGATTCGGTATCAATCGTATTGGCCACCGCCCGTATGCTTCCGTCTGCGAACGCGAAGTGACAAACGCCGCGATGCCAACTGCCCCAGGAAACCAGCCCGCTGGCCTCATCGTAAAGATCTTGAACTATGGGCATGGTTGGACCACCGACGCGCGTAGAATTATAAACGTGATCGCCGTTAAAGATGAATGCGTCCTGAGGACTTTGCCCTAGCTTACCGATAGGTACGTGCATTTCTCCCACTAGCATGGTGTGGCTTAAACCGTCAGTCACATCGCTATAGCGAACCTTATCAACCCAGTCCATCGGGCTGTTCGCCACGCACTTCGCATGACTGGAGATGATGATTCCCGTGCCATTGCCTCCGTAATAGAAATCAGTCGGTAAGCCAGCAATGCCTGGCGATAAATCACCGTGATTTCCTCCGTAATCACCGACCGCTCCAGCCTTCAACTGGCTACCGGTGGTCGTGACAGGGACACGACAGCGACACGGTAGGGTGACCCACTCGGTGGTTGTTCCTGTCAATAGTCCCTGTCCAACCGCCTCAGAAACAGAGCGGCGCGAAGGGCAGCAATAAGCGGGGAGGGTGAATTGTCGTACCTCGTCAGCATGGTCCGCGTAGGGTACGGCAAAGTTCCAGCGACCGTAGGCAGCCGATTGTTCCAGAAAGGGCATAATGCGCACCAGCCAGGTGGTCTCCGAACCGCCACATGCCAGCTCCGCTGGGCTGTCCGGACGGGGCTGATATCGAGCTGGAGGATAGGCCCGAAATGCATCGTGAAACAGATCGGTCGCCAAGGCAATCTGGTGCAAATTGTTTTTGCATTGCATGGCCCGGGCTGCTTCCCGCGCCGCTTGAACAGCCGGCAGCAACAGGCCAACCATTAGTCCGATGATGGCGATAACCACCAAAAGCTCGACTAACGTGAAAGCTCGTCTAATCATCTTTATCACATCCGCTCAAATGATTTTGTTGCTTACCCAAACGCAAGAACGTGATATGGCCCGTCGTCCGAGGGTCTTTTCATTGTTCTCACGTGCTGCTTGCTTGTCAACTGTCAGGTTGTTTCCCAATATTCGTGCTCGTGCTCGTGCTCGTGCTCGTGCTCGTACTCATTGAAATGGTGCTCGTGCTCGGTGAAATTGTACTCGTACTCGAAACCGCCAACCGATCGAGTACGAATAAACGCCAGTTCCAACACTTCCAAGCGGCAAAAATGGTGGTGATCACCAAAAAACTGTCGCAATGATACGAAAAAACCTATTCGCGTGAGATCACATCCGGTCCTTTGCCCGCCTGCTTTTCGTACTTGCCATTCCCCATGTTGACGTATTTCGTAAAACCTTTGGCACTGAGGTTCTTGTCGCTGAGAAGCGCAGCGGATTTCGAGTCGGCCCAGCGTCCGGTTACCGTAGCGGTCGTCAGCACCCGGCGGACCGGCAAGCCGCTATCGGGGTGATGGGTCAGAGGCGGGTCGTTGTAACTCTGAAGAACTTCAAACGTCTCGCCACCTTCTTCACTCTCGGCGACGATTTCATAGACATACAGCGGCACGATAATCTCCAGTCGTAACGCGTTTCGACAAGCCAGTGCGGTGCCCCACATCATATACTGGGGTGCCTCACAGATGTGATTTCCAACCAATGCTTGTTGGATTTGCGCACTTCATCCACCATTCAAGTGCGTTCGAAATGCTAGCGAACGATAACAAGTTGATAGGTGTTCGGATCGCCGTTTTCATCGAGCTGATTTGGCCGCTGAGCGGGTACTCCTCCGCTCTGATTCTGTTTTACGCCCCAGGCGAACACTTCCTCAGGCGTGGCTTCGTAACCGATGGGACCATGCGTTAACAGCGTCCAATCCGCAGGGCCGAGTCCCACTTGATCAAGTTCGCTGAGTTGGGTGGGCCACCGCTGCTGCGCGAGCTGAAATTGCTTGATACCGATCGCTGTAAGAGTCAGTCGGCGCAAGTTTTCTTGGCGTTCTATGGCAGCCACGTAACCGTCGAGCGACGGTGCCATGGCCTGAAGGACCAGATGACTTCCATCCAGAGTGAGTGCTCCTGATTTGAGCTGAGTTAACTCAGCATCGTACCGTTTGGCCAACGTTTCGAGTTCTGCGAAACTTGCGACGGATTCTTGTAGGCTAGCGTAAAACTCAATGACTCGCATCTTTCCACTCGGTAGTAGCCAAATTGGAAGATTAGATTTCAATCCGATTTGCTGGAACTGTAGGGGATTCTCGAAAATCGCCGCAAACGCCATGGCTCGCTCTGAAGCCATCACATCATGAAAACCCTGTTCGATTTGGGGAGGCTCCGCAACCAGTGAACGCAACTCGGACAACTGTTGTTGATCCCAGATGTCAGCTTGCAAAGAGCGATGGATCGCTAAGTGGGCATGCGATCGTAACGCTTTGCAAACTAAATCACCTACCAAGCAAGTCTGTGAGTCGAAGGCTTTGGCGGTCGCTTCAATGGACTGGATGTCCTGCAGCGCGCGGGCTGCCTCCCGTTGGTAACAGGCATATTCTGCATCCAGCGCGATCAGCCTCACCACGCAGCGCGAGTTTTGCCACCCCACTAAAAAGGTGTCATATCCGTCGAATTGGAGTGGAAACCACACAGGAGTGGGCAGCTTGGCGGCTGCGTGAACCAGTTTCAAAACCGGTTGAACTTGTTGTAGATATTCGGCGACCTTGGCGGCGTCTGGCCAGTCGCTCCCTGGGATGAGCTCGATGGGAAGTTTACCATGGCCAACAATCGGTAAATCATCCGACAATTCTTGAACGACAGGGCTTGCAGCCAAATACAGAATCTCGTCCCAAGCAACCGTTCCTGCAGACGATGTGCGACGTTCAAACCACTCCGCCATCGTGGTGTTGTCGACTGGCTGGCCCGCCTGCCGCAGGCTTTCGAGCTCCATTTGCACTTGCCGCTCGTCCTGCGATTCACGGACACCTACACCCACCACGATCGCGGACACGACGAACAACGGAATGGCTAACAGCCACACGAACCAAGCCAATCTACGACGCGGTTTCGAGGCTTGCAAGTTTAAAGTGGACATAGTGACTACCCCTGAGTCTGCTCAGTTTTTTGCTATTGAGCATTGGTTTTATTTGCAAGCTGCCATTTGACTGTTTGCAAGGCACGCTTTGCCTGTGCGGCTTGCCTGTGCGGCAATTCAATCGTAACCCGACGCGTCAGCGAGAAAGTTTGACTTGCAAGCCACCGCGCATGTACGAACTCATTTTGGACCGTGACCAGTCTCTAACGACCTGCCAAAGTGCGCGCTGCCTGCTCCCAGTCACCATGCCAGGAGTTGCCGGGCAGCCGCCGCAATCTCAGCCAATAGCCCATCAGCGGTCTGTCTTTTGCTAGGGACTTCAATTTATCTTGTGTGTAGATATCCGGCGGCGCTTGCCATGCCTTGACCAACTCGCGGCGCAATCTAGATTGCTCAGCGGGAGTTGAAGCGTTTAGGTACCACCACACGCTGGCCGTGCGCCGGTCATTGGAACGCTGTAGGAGACAGAAGTCCTTCAGCGATAGGGCTCCTTGTGCACTTTTAGGTAACGCGTAGCCACCTAGATTATCGATGCTTGAAGAATGACTGTTGGCTTGCTGGCTAGCGGACCAACTGAGCACGATCGCTCGACGTCGCGCTGCATTTCGGTTGGCGGTGTCGGCGAGGCTCTGCAAGACGGTCGCGCGCAGCTCAACACCTAATAAATCTTCCGCATCAGCTCGCTCAACTATAAACAGTAGCCAACGTTCGATGTCGTCTGCCGCCTCCTGTTCAATGAGCCTCGGACTAAGTCGCAAGCGCTGTACCACGTTGTGTAACAGCGCGACCTCGCTTCGAAAAGATTCCCGAAGTGGTGGCGTCGCGTTTGCATCGAGCTGCACGCGTGTCAGTTCTGCCGTGCTCAACAAGTGCTCGATAGGCCGGCTACTACGAATCGCACCTGGTTGCTGTTCAAGCTGCTGCGTTAGCTGGCTGACTACCCCAGTCGAGCGCTCGTTGTCGAGGACCAGTTCGGAAAGTTGGTTAACAAAGGGGCGATAACGCTCCGCTTCGCTTTCAAGCTGGACCCGTAACGCGCGTGGCATGCCGGCCGTTTGGGTCACCGCCGCTAGAAATGGAATGACGGGTAACGACACAGCCAAAATCAGCCAACTCGCATGGGACAGCCAATATCCCAGCCCCCAACGACCCTCCATCCAACGTCGCGTCATCAGGAAGGTGGCCAGGAAGGGAATGAACAAGCTTGGTACCAGTAACCACAGCGGCGACTCAAGTTCCTGCAGGGCAAACAGGACGTATGCGAGCATGAGTAGTGAACCTAGCAGTGCAGCTACGGCGGCCACAATCGCGCTACGCGTCAGTTGGGCAAACCACTGGGAGGTCGCATAGGTGATTGCGGCGAACGCGGTCGTAATCGCGGCCAGAGGGATGAGCTTTACTAAGGCAGTTTTATCGAAGGCTTGATAGATCGGAGTCAGCAGGATTTGGAGCAATACAGCCAGGAACAAGACACTGATCGGTACCAGTTGACGACTCCACCATACATAGGCGGGTGCAACGCCGCGATCAGCCAGAAAGCGGATGCGGTTGCGAACACTATCGCTCTGAAACACCAGCACGCCCAACGTGGCGGCCGCCGCAAAAGTGCCGACCAGGCTCAGCATTTCGGGAATGCCGAATGGACTGGGGAACAATGGGTAGCCAACTAGGAGCAGGAGCAGAATCGCCACCAGCGAAAACTCAAGGCGACTTTGAGCAGTTACCTGCCAAACCAAGGCAGAAAACGGAGACCAAGTTGCTGGCGAAGTTGCACCCAACCACGCTGCAGTTGGGGGCGCGGCCAACGTGTCCTTGGCCAGTCCACGCGATCGCGAGGGTGCGAGATACCTCCTGCCGAAACGCCAACCACACCAGAGCGAGACAACGCTAAACAGCAGGGAAAAAACAATGTTGAGCCTAGGTTCATCAGACGGATCCCAACGAAAACGATCTTGCTGAAGAAACGAGGCTGTCGCGCGCGTGGCTTGCACCGCCAGCAGCGGCGTACAAGCCAGGGGTAACACAGCCAAAAGACTGATGAACGACGACTTAAAGTACCAGGCCGTGGCTACTCCCAACCACAAGATAAACAGCGAGTTGATAGGCCAGATCCACTCAAAGTCATATTCGCGCCAACGGCCACCGAGTAACGCTAGCGTCAGACTAAACAGCCAAATCACCAGTAAGCCGACGGATGCTGACACCAATTTGACGCGTATAAGATCGCGTGGGGCGATGGGGAGCGATATCAACCAGTCGAGCGTCCGCAGTTCCTTTTCCTGACCGATCAGTAAGGCCCCCGCACCTGCGGCGAACACCCCAGGCAATCCCAAGTAAATTAACTGAAACGGCATTAACGTAGCGTCACTGGATGGCCTCAGCGAATACAACAAGTGCAGCAGGATACCCATCAACACGAGCAAAGTGACCAAAGGAGTCAACTGCCGAAACTCTTTCCAATACAAACTGCGCATGGCGAGTTTAGGGTACATGATACTTTCTCCGGGACAGTTTTTTGCCAAATGTTGCTGTTCGTCTCGCGAACATCGTGTTTTGATTTTCTGCTTGACCAACACCTTGCGACAGTCGCCGCCGAGACGCCTCGAGTTATTGTGGAAGGGCTGCTTTTGCTGAATGAAACGGGACGATGGGTGGCTCCGGCTACAACTAAGAGGCCTGTCGATTTCGTGCGCTATTCGTAGACGCTGCATTGGCGACGGCGGATGGAGTCTGGCCTCGCGTGCAGGCGACAAACATCTCGTCAAGGGTGGCGGGGACCGCACGGACGCTAACTACGCCGGTCGCGCGCTCGAGTGCTTCACGATGCAAGTTAGTAAAGCCGCGGACCACCCACCGCCGCTGGCGTCCCTCGGACTGCTCACTGAGCACTTCGGCGGGTGCTGCGAGTTGCGGGACAGCGATGAGTGAGTCTGTCAGGGTGATCGTCAACTCGCAAACCGACTCTTTCAAAGCCGCCAACGAGTCGATCAAGCGGAATTTGCCCGCATGCAAAATGGCGACTTCGTCTGCCACGCGTTCCACTTCGGAAATTTGATGACTTGACAGGAGAACCGTTCGGCCGGCGGCCGCGCGATCGACCATGCTTTCGAGAAACTCGCGGCGCACCAGCGGATCCAAACCCGACGTGGGTTCGTCGAGTATCAAGAGTTCAGGGTCATGGGCGAGCGCCAACGCCAGCGCAACTTTGGCACGCTGGCCTTTGCTCAAATGACGTATCTTGTGCTGCGGCGGTAGTTCGTATTGGGCGATTAACTGCTGATAGCGATCGAGAAATCCATCGTTGTAAAAAGAAGATGCAAACCAGCCGATTTCTGAGACCTGCATCCACTCATAAAGCGCCGGTGCATCGGACACGAAGCCGATGCGCTGACGAATCGCTAGCGCGTCGCGCGTTGGGTCCAATCCGCAAACAGTGCAAGAGCCTGCCGTCGGCCGCAAGAAACCGGTCAAAATTTTAATCAAAGTCGTCTTTCCCGCCCCGTTTTCACCCAACAGGGCAAACACGGTACCTGTGCGAATTTGCAAATTGATGCCCCGGAGTGCATGGCAACCCGAGAATTGCATTTCGAGTTCGGTGGTGGTGATGCAGTTGGGCTGTGGTGTGGGCATTTCCGCGGTGGACATGGTGGTACCCTTGAGCGATGGTTGGCTGGTCGGATAGGAAATCAGCAGGTGGCGAAAAGTTTGTGAATCGCGACTCGGTGAGCCGCACAAATGTTCGTTATGGAAAAGTACAATCCAGTGAGTCAAACAGCGATGTCGAGCAAGGTATTCGAGCAACGGTCAAGTATGGGGTTCAGCACTGGCAGATCCGATGGATTGGACCACTCCCTCCAGACTTTCGAGCTGAGTCGCGACAATGTCTTGGATTTCGGCGGTGGTTAAGCCGCCATGCAGGGCTTCGGAGAGCACCGATCGCAAGCGTTCGGCAATGAGGGTGCGTCGAATATCTTTGCAACGCGCGGTCGCGCCGGCACAAACCGCCAAACCCCGACCGCGCAGCGACTCCAGCAGTCCTTCACCTTGAAGCTGCTGTAGGGCGCGGGCCACTGTATTTGGATTTAAGGCGAGTTGCACGCTGAGTGTTCGCACGCTGGGCAAGAGCTGCCCGGGCTGCAGGGACTCTTCGGCAATCGCAAATTTGACTTGGCGAACCAGTTGCTCGTAGATGGCCACGCCATTATTTACATCGATCGAGAAAAACATCGTCTCCTCCACGTAGTACTAGTTCACTAGTTAGATAGTACAGTGGTTTGCTTGGGCGTCAAGTTAAATTTTTCGCGAAGGACTAAAGTTCGAGCGTAAAGTAATGCGATAGCGATGCTCTTGCATACGTATTGCAATTGCAAATGTATTCGCTAAGATGCTGAGTGTCGCACCGCAGGTGCAATCTCGCGTAGTTTAAGGACAACCATGTCAGCGATTTCCCCCACATCCCGGGCTCGACTCTCAAGCGGCTCCCAGGTCGCAGGCGGATTCTCCATCCCGCGTGGATCTCGCGTCTCGCGTGGATCTCGGGCGGATGTGTTGGGCGTGGCGTGCTCCTTGGCCTGTGCCGTGCACTGTGCCGCGACGCCTGTGCTGTTGTCAGTATTGCCGGGGTTGGCTTCGCTGCGATGGTTAGCCGATCCATTGTTTCATCAGGCGGTGGCCGTCGTTTGTGCCGTGCTGGTGGCTCGTGCCATGCTGCCCGGTTGGCGCGTGCACCGCAAACGCAGCGTGGCGGTGTTAGCAATCAGCGGAGTAAGTGCGCTGTTCGCGGCGGCTTTCGTTTTGCCCTCCCCATGTTGCGAACACTACGTGCTGTCACCAAATGTCACACAAACAGTCATTACCAGCGATCTCCGCTCGGAATCTCTCCGGTCACAGTTCCTCCAATCTGGCGCATTGGCCAGCGTTGATAGCCAGCCTTGGGGAACCTTGCGTTTCGTGTCCACACAGTCTGCCTTCAAGATGGTTTCAAACCAGTCGTCCAACGAGCCGATGCGTGACGCGGTCGAGCCGATGACAGCCGATCCGTTTGGTCGAAGCGCCAGGCGAAACGGCGAGCGAATTGTCGAAGCGGGGTTCGGGAGTCAGGGAGTGTCGACAAGCCAGCCAGTCTCAACCTGGAGCCGTCCACTGCTAACGCAAGCGGATCTGCTAGCTACCGTTGGACCTCAGGCCGCACAAGGGCTGCTTACCGCCCAGACGTATTTGTCTCCACTAGGTGGTGTCTTGCTGCTCGTTGCCCATCTGTTAAATATGCGATTACGTTGTTGCGGCGTGACTGCTTGTCTTGCTCGTAAACCTATTGCAGCCGAATAACACTTGACAGAGTCATCAACTGTTGCCAATAATTGATTACTCAATCAGTTGGTTGATTGATAAATTGTTGTGAGAGCAATCGAGAACGATGGCAATTGAGAATGATATGGCAAGTTGCGCTGCCGAAGCGCATCCTCTCCCCGAGGGTTTGCTCCCTGCGCCGCTGGAAGTCTGTGAACGGGCTGCGGCCATCTTTCGTGCGATGGGGGATGTAAATCGGCTGCGGTTACTTTCCTTGTTGGCGAAAAAAGAGCTGTGTGTCACCGAGCTAACTGAGTTGCTCGAGGATAATCTGCCAGCCATCTCGCAGCGGCTGCGGTTGTTGCGATCGGAGAGGTTAGTCCGCACGCGACGAAGGGGAAAACACGTGTTTTATTCCCTGTCCGACAATCACATCGCCGAATTGATCGCCAACGGGCTCGCTCACGGTGAGGAGCATGAGGACGACATCGCTTAGAAACCTAGAACTTTCCAAAGGCTTACAGTAATGGCGGAAACACACGAGCACCATGATCATGTTCATGGACCTAGCTGCGGACACACCGGTGTCGTGCATGGCAATCACGTCGATTATCTACACGATGGCCAGCTGCACCACCAAACGGATGCAGATCAGGTGGAGGAGCATTTGATTGAAATTTCCGCAACCAATCCGGATCAATGCACCGCCGGGCACGCGTGCAGCGGCCATGCAGCGGGGCATGTTCACGGACCGGGTTGTGGACATGAGCCAGTCCCGCACGGGGATCACGTAGATTACTTGGTCGATGGGCATCTGCATCACCAGCACGGCGATCACTGTGATGATCACGGTCCAGTGAAATTGGCCTAAGCCAAACGTGGCGTATGCTTACTTTGGCGTATGCTTCCAGCTTGCGAGATGTCATGCCTGAGTTCCTGTACAGCGGACCAGCATGGGGTGAGATTTCTCTCTTAAAGTAGTTGGCAATGAGCACTGAAAAACAGGAGATTGACGCAGCCCGGACGCTTCTTCGTTCCAAAGGGCTGCGGGCAACTCCGGCTCGTATTGCCGTGGTGGGCATCTTGGATGGAAGTGATCATCCAGTCACGCACCTCGAAGTCACCGCGCAGCTCGAGAAACTGGGCTTCGAGAAGTCCACTGTCTTTCGAGCGCTTGGGGATTTAGCCGAGGTTGGCTTGTTGCGGAAGATGGAGTTAGGTGACCACGTCTGGCGTTTCGAGCGAGTTGGCGAATCCGCGGAAGATGCTGCTGGCCATCCACATCTGCTGTGCATCGATTGTGGCAAAGTGCAGTGCCTCGATGATGGTCAGGTAGAATTAAAAGCCGCTCTTTCGATTGGTCCCATCGAAGACGTGCTTCTCAAAGGGCATTGCAAAGAGTGCCGTTAGCGTTGCACGCGCGTAACGCGTAGGCCGTAACAATCGCAGCGCTGTTACGGCAATTTGATAATGTGCGGGAGAGCGTTGCTGGACACCGCCGTAATGGCGCTCCGCTTGTTACGGCCTACGAGGGGGGACTGCAAATGTCGGACTATCGACGTTTCTATGTGCCTGGCGGGACGTTCTTCTTCACCATCGTGACCTACAAACGACGTCCAATTCTAACTGACCCGGTCGCTCGCAGGTATCTTCGCGAAGCCTTCCTTCACATTAAAAAGACTCGCCCATATTGTCAGTTGGCGGCGGTTCTCTTGCCCGATCATTTGCATTTCTTGTGGGCTTTGCCAGCCGGCGATTCGAACTACAGCGTGCGTATCAGACGGCTCAAGGAGGAATTTACTGTCAACTGGTTAAGTCGTGGCGGTAGCGAAGAGGCGGTTACGGCTTCGCAACGTCGTCGTGGCGAACGTGGTATTTGGCAACCAAGATTTTGGGAACATACAATCCGAGATGAAGACGATTTGGATGCCCATTTCGATTACATTCACTGGAATCCCCGTAAGCATTGTTTGGTGTCTCGGG
>JBBQRC010000061.1:0-12284 GCA_038215215.1 Pirellulales bacterium | reverse complement strand
CTGTCGAAGCTGGATGAAATTTGCACCACGTTGTCGACTCCCGAAAATTTTGTTCGCGTTGCGAATCTTTTGTGCCCAGGAAACCTTGCGATTTCGGGCCATCTGACGGCCTTAGCAGCGGCCGAGGTGGCTTGTTCAGCGGCCGGAGCAATGAAGACAGTGCGTCTACAAGTTGCCGGTGCGTTTCACACGCCTCTGATGCAACCTGCCGTGGCCGCGTTGTCCACAGCGCTGTCGGGAACGCATTTCCAGGCCACCCGCGTGCCGGTCTATTCGAATGTGGATGCTGCACCACACAGCCAACCCGCCGAGTTTCGCGAACTGCTGGCTCAGCAAGTCGTATCACCGGTTCAGTGGGAAGCATCGTTGCGGAGTTTGCTGGCGACGGGGGTTGATCGGTTCATCGAGATTGGTGCTGGGCGAGTATTGGCAGGTACCCTAAAACGGGTCGATCGCAAAATTTCATGTGAAAACTTTGATTGAATGGAAATCCAATGAGTGATGGTATCGGAATCAAGGTCGACCTAAGCGGACAGACGGCGCTGGTCACCGGCGCGTCGCAGGGCATCGGAAAAGCCTGTGCAATCCGGTTGGCGGAATGTGGTGCCAAAGTGCTGTGCGTGGCGCGGAATGCCGACAAACTGGCTGCCACGGTGGCGCAGATTATGGCCAGTGGCGGCACCGCCGAGGCGATCGCTTGCGACGTTGGCAATCGTGAAAGCGTGGCCGCCTTGTTTAAAATGCTAGAAGAAAAGCATGGCGGACGACTTGATATTTTGGTCAATAATGCCGGTATCACTCGCGATACGCTCATTCCGAGAATGACGGATGAACAGTGGGATGAAGTGATTCAAACCAACTTAACCAGTTGTTTTTTGCTGTGCCGAGCCGCTTCGTTACTGATGATGTCGGCGCGTTACGGACGGGTGATTAACATGTCGAGTGTCTCGGGAATTCGCGGAAACGCAGGGCAAACCAATTATTCGGCGTCGAAAGCCGGCATGATTGGACTTACGCAAAGCATGGCTAAAGAGCTTGGTAAACGCAAAGTTACGATCAATGCGGTGGCCCCGGGCTTTATCGAAAGCGAGATGACTGAGGCGTTAGGCGAAGAGCTGATCAAACAAGTGAAAACGCGGATTCCTGCTAACCGCTTGGGGACGGTTGACGATATAGCGGCAGCGGTGGTATTTCTGGCCAGTCCAGCAGCCAGCTATATTACCGGCCAGGTGATTACCGTAGACGGCGGAATGACTTGCTAAATACCGCCTGGGTAAGCAGGCTACCTCACTTGACCGAGTTTGTTAAAATCCTCTATCTTCTGGGGTTCAAGAGACAGCATTTAGCTACTTCAACCAAAGCACTACTTCGGCTACGTGGCCGGATTTAAGCTAAATACACACAAAAGAGTTTTGGGAGTTCTCAAAAAATGGCATCTGTTGAGGAACGCGTGGTCGACATTGTGGCTGAGCAATTAGGCGTGGAAAAAGACAAAATCACTCGCGATACACATTTCGTGAATGATCTGGGTGCCGACTCGCTCGACACCGTCGAGCTGGTAATGGAACTCGAAGAAGAGTTTGATATCAGCATTCCGGAAGATGCGGCTGAAAAAATCCAACGCGTTGGTGAAGCAGTCGATTTCATCGAAAAAGCCCAGGCTTAATTTTCAGTGCAGTAACTGGTCATCTATAGTAACCGCTGCCAAGCTCGATCCGTCTTTACCTGTCGGCATCGAGTTTGGTAGGTATCACACCCCGGCGAGTCCAATCCCGCTGGGGTGTACGTAGTACTGGGCAGTCACGGTCCGCCGTGTGCCGATCCTTTCACTTTCTTATCGCGGTTAACGCATCTGTGTTGGTCGACATGATCGCCTTCAGATACGGCAGTCGCGATGATTGCCGCGAAGAACGAACAGCAAAGCTATGAAGCGTCGAGTAGTCGTAACCGGTTTAGGGGCAATTACTCCTCTGGGTAATGAAGTCGATCAACTTTGGCAAAATGTCTTGGCAGGCAAAAGTGGCATTCATTCGCTGAGCGTGATCGACCCGACGCCTTACAGAGTCAAACTGGCTGGCGATATTCCCGACTTCGACCCAGGCAAATATTGCGATCCCAAAGATCTCAAACGCTTGGACCGCTTTACATTGTTCGCCATGTACGCGGGTGGCAAAGCCATTGAAGATTCGGGAATTGACTTCAGTCAGGAAGATGCGTTCCGGTGCGGCATTATCTTGGGTTCCGGAATCGGCGGGCTCTCCGAGATCGAAGTTCAGGTGGAACGTTTGCTAAGCAAAGGTCCGGATCGCGTTAGCCCAATGACTATCCCCAAATTGATGCTCAATGCGGCCGGAGGTAACCTGTCCATCCGTTACGGCTTACGTGGCCCCAATTTCACCGTGGCCACAGCCTGTGCCAGCGCCACCAACGCGATGGGTGACGCCCTCAAGACGATCCAATATGACGACGCCGATGTGGTCATTACGGGAGGAACTGAAGCCGCGATCACGGCCATGGGTCTAAGTGCATTTCAAAATATGAAAGCACTTTCCGATCGTAATGAAGCGCCGCACCAAGCCAGCCGACCCTTTGACCGCGACCGCAATGGCTTTGTGCTCAGCGAAGGTGCCGGTTTGCTGGTCTTCGAAGAGTTGGAGCATGCCAAAGCTCGCGGAGCAAAAATCTACGCGGAAGTCTTAGGTTACGGTGCCAGCGGCGATGCAGGACACATCACGCAACCAGATCCCGCGGGCTCGGGCGCCGCCAGGGCAATGCAAAATGCACTTCGCGATGCCAAAATCGATACCGTCGCCATGGACTACATCAATGCCCACGGCACCAGCACGCAGCTGGGCGACAAGGCTGAAACCCAGGCCATGAAATCGGTCTACGGCGAACATGCTTACAAGATGGCCGTCTCAAGTACCAAGAGCAGTCTCGGTCATGCTCTCGGTGCCAGCGGTGGCATTGAAATGATCCTGACAGTGTTGGCAGTACAAAATAACATCGTGCCGCCGACGATCAACCTCGACAATCCCGACCCCGACTGTGATCTTAATTACACCCCGCACGTTCCCATCGAGCGAACGATTTCCATTGCGATGAACAACAGCTTCGGTTTCGGTGGCCACAATGCCAGCGTTATCTGCGGCAAACTGCGATAAGCGGAGCGGTTGGCTGAACCCGCTTAGGTCGTTGTGTCCTTGTTTGCGAGCTGACGGCTAGCTTCTACTGACGGCTAGTTTCTACTGACGGCGGGGGCGGCAGGCGCTGAAATCCCGCAAGCGTCCTCGACGCGCGCGAGGACCTCCGCCGCCTTGGCACGCGCTCGTTTGGCGCCAGCCGCCAAGATATCGCTCACCGTGTCAGGATGACTTTCATATTCTTGACGACGCTGCCGGGCCGCGTAAAAAAACTTTTCGGCAGCGTCGGCTATGGCCGTTTTGATGTGACCGTAGCCAAACCCGCCGCGGCGGTAGAGGGCGGCCATTTCATTGATCTCCTCTTCAGAGGCTAATAACTTAAAGAGCTGAAAAAGGTGATCCGCCTCTGGTTCTTTGGGCTCTTCCATGGGGCGCGTGTCGGTCTTGATCCGCATGATCTTTTTGCGAGCATCTTTTTCGGGCTCGAAGATACCAATCGTATTGTTGTAACTTTTGGACATTTTTTCGCCATCGGTGCCCGAAACTTTGGCCGAGTCGGAAAGGAGGCGCGGTTCGGGCAGCACAAAGGCTTCGCCGAAATGGTGGTTAAAACTGCCCGCCAAATCGCGACAGACTTCAATGTGTTGAACTTGATCTGCCCCAACGGGCACCCAGTTGGCGTCATAGGCTAAGATATCAGCGGCCATCAAGACTGGATAAGTGAACAAGCCCGCGTCGGCGTTCATCCCTCTGGCTTTCTTTTCCTTGTAGGCGTGACAGCGCTCGAGCAATCCCAGCGGTGCACCGGTCATTAATAGCCAAGTCAGCTGCGAGACTTCGGGAATATCTGACTGAACAAACAGCGTCGCTTGGTCCGGGTTGAGTCCCAAAGCGAGCAGATCGATGGCTGCATCGCGAGTCAAGCTACGCAGCAGGGCTGCATCGCGAATCGTGGTCAGCGCATGCAAATTGGCGATAAAATAATATCCTTCATGGTCGGATTGCAATTCGATATATTGGCGGATGGCACCAAAATAATTGCCCCAATGAAATCTTCCCGTAGGTTGTATTCCTGATAGAACTCGCATAGTGCTACTTGGCTTTCACAATGGTGCCGACAGCGGGCGCGATCGACGTTAGTCCAATCTCAGCCAGGGCTGCGGGAAGTTGCTCAACTAATTTTTGACTGATTTGTGGATCGTAATAGTTGGCGGTGCCAACTTGGATGGCGCTCGCGCCTGCCGCCAAAAACTCCATCACGTCGTCGATCGTACCAATTCCACCAATGCCAATGATGGGAATTTTAAGCGCCGAGGCAACTTGATAGACACAGCGAAGGGCGATGGGTTTAATGGCTGGGCCACTTAGTCCGCCGAGTACGTTGCCGAGTAGTGGTTGGCGGCGTCGCCAATCGATGGCCATGCCTAACACGGTGTTGACGCAACAGACCGCATCAGCGCCTGCATCCGCCGCCGCTTTGGCAATATCGACGATACGTGAAACGTTGGGTGTTAGCTTAGCGAGTAGCGGGATATTGCAGCAGCTCCGCACACTCTTGATCACTTCGTGACACATCTTCGGATCGGTGCCAAAATCAACACCGCCGCTGACGTTGGGGCAGGAAATATTTAGCTCCAGTGCGTCGGCGCCACCTGCGGCCTCAATCCGCTTGGCCAATTCAACAAATTCGTCGCGACTCTTCCCCGCGACACTAACCACTACGGCGGTTCCGATGGTGCGCAAGTACGGCAAATGGTGTGCGACGAAATAGTCGATTCCGTCGTTATCCAGCCCAATGGAGTTCAACAGTCCGGCTGAGGTTTCTACGGTTCGCCATGGCGCATTGCCAACGCGAGGCTGCAGCGTGATCGTTTTGGGCAGCACGCCCCCTAAGCGTGCCAAATCGACAATCCCCTGCATCTCCCGGGCGTAGCCGAAGGTGCCGGACGCAACCATAATCGGATTCTGCAGACGCAAGCGCCCGAGCTGGACGGTCAAGTCGACGGCATGAGAGCTGGCGGGTTCATTCATCGTATAGGCTGTACCAGTATTGAGCTAATAGGCGGGGTTGGACTTCACGACTCGGCTTACGTCTTGCGACCGTGCGGGTAACGGTCCTGCAGCGGAGCTGCGGCTCGGATGATGGCATCCGCCACAGCGCGTTTATTGCCAGAAACCTTTGCTATCGTTGTACCATCGGCGGCCAGGATTTCGACATCATTGGTCAGTGCGTTGATCGCGGCGGGACCATTGGAGACCATCATGTCACAACATTTGCGCTGCATTTTAGCGATTGCACGAAATCGCTGATCTTCGGTCTCAAGCGCAAAACCAACTACCCACTGCCCAGGTCGTTTGCTCTGAGCTGCAGCGGCCACGATATCGGGTGTCTCGATTAGCTCCAGACGCAGCGGATCACCTGACTTGGCAATTTTCGCCGAGCTTACGCGGTGGGGCATGTAATCGCAGGGTGCGGCAGCGCCAATCATTCCCTGACAATCTGGAAAATGCGCGAGGACGGCAGCCAGCATTTCTGCGGTGGTATCGACGGTCACTACCTCTGCCGCCGCCGGGTACTCAACTTGGACCGGACCAGTGACCACCACCACCTCATGGCCCTGCGCTAGTGCCGCTTCGGCCAGCGCCGCACCCATTCGTCCACTACTGGCATTTGTTAAATAGCGGACAGGATCCAGATATTGTCGAGTGGGTCCAGAGGTAATCAGGATTTTCGCCATGCGAACTTCAATCAGCCTGCGATGACCTTCCGAGGCCGTCTGTGAAAAGTTTGTTGAAGGCCTACGGCGGCCAGCTTCAAGGATTTAGGACGCAGCGGCAAGTTGTCGGTGGATTGCGATGACTAACGCCTCGGGCTCGGACATGCGTCCCGCCCCTTGCTTGCGGCAACTTAGCCAACCACTTTCCGGGCCGACAAATTGCACGCCATCCTGTTCCAACTGCTGCACGTTGCGTTGCACCGCAACCTTGCTCCACATCGAATTGCTCATGGCCGGTGCGATCAAGACGGGGCAGGTGCAGCACAAATAAAGAGTTCCCAACAGGTCGTCGGACAATCCGTGAGCGCAGCTCGCCAGCACGCGGGCAGTGGCTGGCGCGATCAGTAGTAAATCAGCCGTTTCCGCCAATTCGATGTGAGCTCCCAGTGGAAACCTCGAATCGAAAAGATCGCTAACGGGTGCTCGATTGCAAAGAGCCGAAAAGGTGGCAGGGCCAACAAAATGATGGGCGTTGTCGGTCAACACGACATCAACCGAATGGCCCAGTTGGACCAATCGGCTGACTGCCGCCGCAACTTTAAAGGCGGCGATGCCACCGGCGATGCCGACCACAATGCGGGCTAGGGTCATAGTTCTAGACTATCCATATCCAGCAGATCCCCTTCCTCCGACTCCGTTGCCAACGAAAGCTCGCCAGCGGCGCTCAAGAAAATCTTGTCCTGCAGGATTTCTTGCAGCACGACTTCCATTTTGTTTTCGGAAACATGGTCCACCAAAGGACGGCTGCCGCGATTCAGTTGTACTAGTCGCTTCTGAATGAGCGTCGATAGTTTAAAACGTCCGCCCACCTTGTTGACGATCTCTTCTTCTTTTAGTTCTTCAAGCATGTTTTGCTCCGAGTACGTGTTGTGACTGTAAAATCTGACATATTTCAGCAACCGATTGTTCGACCTCTCGGTTGATAATTTCGAATTGATAATGACCCAAGGCCTGCAGTTCTTCAGCGGCGACTTCCAAACGCCGCTGAATGGCCTGAGCACTGTCGGTTCCGCGTCGCTTCAAACGTCGAGCTAATTCGTCCAGCGAACCGGGGTGCACAAAAAAGCTGAGTGCGCCCGGCCTTTGTTGCAGGACCGCCAAAGCGCCCTGAACGTCGATTTCCAAAATCATCCACTGGCCCGCGGCCAACCCGACTTCTACCTCGCTCGCCAAAGTTCCGTACCAATCGCCACGCCCGAAGACCTCCTTGCACTCGAGGAATTCGCCAGCCTCGCGCTGACGATGGAACTCTAAGTGACTTACAAAATGATAATCTCTACCGTCGACTTCACCGGCCCGTGGAGCGCGGGTTGTGGCAGAAACGCTAAGTTTTAACGGCAGTGGGCAGGTGGCGAGCAGTTCGCGCACGACCGTCGACTTGCCAGCGCCCGACGGCCCAGAAAGGATAATCAGTTTGCTCACATCACCCACGGCCTCACTCCACATTCTGCACCAGCTCGCGCATCTGCTCGATAATCGTCTTCATGTCGACGACGCGCTGTGCGACCTCGGCATCGTTGGCTTTTGATCCGATCGTGTTGGACTCGCGAAAAATTTCTTGAATCAAAAAATCGAGCTTCCGACCTTGACTGTGCGCATCGTCAAGCAGCGTCTGGAACTGTTGGAAATGACTACGAAGGCGGACAATTTCTTCGCGAATATCGGTCTTGTCGGCCATCAGTAAAATCTCGCGGACAAGATCGCTTTCCTGAACTTGGGCACCCACCTCGGCTAGCGTCTGCCGCAGACGTTGGTGCAGTCGCTGGCGATATTCCTCCACGACCCCCGGCGACCGAGCTTCAATAACATCGACAAGTTCGTGCAGTTTTAGCATTTGCTGCTTGAGTTCGTCGCACATCGATTGCCCTTCGGCACGGCGCATGCCATTGAGACAATCCATGGCATCACTCACAGCGCCTAACACACTGTGGGCCAGTTGCTCGTCAATGCTGCGATGAACCAGTCCACTTTCTGCCACCGCCCCAGGCAAACTGAGAAGTCCAGCAAGCGTTAGATTGGCTGGCACACCCAACTTAGCGGCCAGGGCCTGACCTTGAAGCACATACCCCTCCAGTACGGATTCCTGCAAACGATAGTCACTCGCGTTTCTGCCGGAAAGGTAAACGCCTAAATTCAACGAACCGCGGCGGAGCGACTGCCGCACGACGTTTTCTATCTGCGGTTCTAGCCCCGACAGCGCATCGCTGACGCGGGTCTGCAGCTTTAGAAATCGATTATTGACCGCGCGGACTTCAACCGTAATTTCGGTTTGGCCATAAGGTCGACGCCCTTGGCCTTGTCCAGTCATACTCAGCAGCACGTGTCGATTCCCGGGGAAGCAGCTTGGTGGATCAATCTGGGACGCTGAGCGAGTTAGTTGTTCGGCGGAACCGCGGGCGAAGGCGGCCCGGCGTCTGGAGTAGCCGGAGTTGCTGGGCTAGGTACTTCGGTAACTTCAGCCGTGGCCGGGGGAGGCGTGCTGTCTGTGGCGGGGCTGACGGCAGCGGGGGCTGACGCAGCGGGAGCTGACGAGCCAGGGGTGGTCTCGGCGTCCGATTTCATGGTTGTTGGGGGGCGATTGACCACGCCGGTTTCAGGCAGCCCTTTACCGCGGAGCACAAAAACTGCCGAAGCACACAAAATGATCCAGGCAGCCGCGACCCCGACGGTAATCCGCGTAAACAAGTCGCCAGCTTTGGTGCCGAAAGCGCTTTGGCCTCCAGGGCCGCCAAGCGCCCCGGTCAGACCACCGCCGCGACCACGCTGAACCAGCACCAGTAGAATTAAGAACATGGAAAGCACGAAAATCGTGAAGCCAAAGAAGTACTGTGCCAGAGCGCCTATCAACATCGCCAAACCCTTTTCAAACAGAGCAAGTCTGCAAATTGGAAACGTCACTACGACCGCCGACACCCGCCGCGCGCATCGTTATTAAAAAATCGCCGCGAAAAAATGGTGAAACCCTACACTGCGGCAGCTTTGACAATCGCTGCGAAATCGTTTGCCTTAAGCGATGCTCCGCCCACCAAGGCCCCATCGATATTCGGCTGGCTCATTAGTTCCGCCGCATTGTCAGCTTTGACGCTGCCACCGTATTGGATACGAATTGAATCTGCCGCGGGCTTGCCAAAGAAATCATTGAGCAGTGTGCGAATCTGCGAATGCACTTCTTCGGCTTGTGCTGGAGTGGCTGTCTTGCCCGTTCCAATGGCCCACACAGGTTCGTAAGCGATCACAATTTGCCGCCCCTCATCGGCCGATAGTTTCGCCAGTGATCCTTTAAGTTGTTCGGTAATCACCTTTTTGGTAATCCCACTTTCGCGTTCTTGCAGGGTCTCGCCTACACAAACGATTGGCGTCAGTTCAGCCCGCAAGGCCGCAAATACTTTCTTGTTCACGGTCGCATCGGTTTCACCGAGTACTTGGCGGCGTTCGCTATGCCCCAAAATGACGTAACGACAGCTCAGGTCGCGGAGCATGGCACCGCTGATCTCGCCGGTAAATGCACCTTCTTTTTCGAAGTACATATTCTGTGCGCCCAGGGCGATTGAGCTGCCACGCAGTGCGGCACCTACGTCATGCAAGTAGACCGACGGGGGACATACAGCGACGTCAACACTGCGCGTCTCGTCCAGCTTATCAAGTAGCAAATGCACGAGCGACAAACATGAGTCTCTCAGCAAATTCATTTTCCAATTGCCCGCGATGAATGGCTTTCTCAACGCAATTCTCCAATCAACTTTTCTTAAATTATGTTCAAAATGGTCGGGAAATTGAGACTCACGCAGCCGAGCAAAGAAGGTTTGGCCTTTTAGGCCGCCCATGTTGCTCCATTAAACCGTCAATTCCAAAGGCTGAGGAATGGGTCCTGAAATCTGTTTTCCAAACAGTTCCGCCAGCTTTTTCATCTGGATCATCAGTGCTTCGTATTGAGCGGGTAGGAGTGCCTGCGGCCCGTCGCTTTTGGCAACCTCCGGACAGTCGTGCACTTCGATGTGTACACCGTCCGCACCCGCGGCCAAGCCAGCCAAGGCACAAGCGGGAATCAAGTCCGGGCGACCCGTCGCATGGCTCGGATCAACAATGATCGGCAAGTGGCTCAAGCGCTGCGCCAACGGTATGGCGGCTACGTCAAACAAATTTCGGGTCATGGTATCGAAGCTCTTGACGCCGCGCTCGCACAACACGACCTGGGAATTACCCTGAGACAACACATATTCGGCGCTCATCAACAGATCGGTCACCGTCGCCGACATGCCTCGCTTCAACAACACCGGTCGTTTGGTTTTTCCGACTTCCGTTAGCAAGACAAAATTTTGCATGTTGCGGGCGCCTACCTGCAACATGTCCGCATACTCCGCCACGGCTTCCACATTCCTCGGATCGGTCACTTCCGTCACCACCGGCATGCCATATTTTTGCCCCACTGAGGAGAGGATTCTTAGACCCTCAATCCCCAAACCTTGAAAAGCATACGGGCTGGTACGGGGCTTAAAAGCTCCACCGCGAAAAATGTTGGCGCCACTGGCTGAAACGGCCGCGGCAATGCGATCCATCCTCTCAGGCTCTTCAACCGAGCAGGGACCCGCGATCATCGCTAAATGTCCACCCCCGATGCGAACCCCGCTTACATCAACGACACTGTCCTGTGGGTGTGCGTCGCGGCTGGCCAATTTGTAGGGTGGAAGGACAGGAATGACATCCGCCACTCCTGCGATCGCGCGCAGCGGGGCCTCGCGCGACTGATCTTCGTCGCCAATGATGCCTACAATCGTGCGATGGGTTCCGCGGCTGAGATGAGCCGCCAGTCCCATCGCTTCAACGCGTTCTATCACGTGCAAGATTTGCTCTTCGGTCGCGTCATGGCGTAGAATCAGGATCACTGGTCAGACTCCGACCGCTTAAATTGCGTAAAGCGAAACATCCCAAGCTTGTGGGCAACAACAGGCTCACGGACCATCCTTGGCGTCCCTAACGCTGCGCCGGCTTGAAAGCGCCGCGGGAACAAGCGTTATCCAGCGGTTGGCGAGAGGGACACTGCGCAAGTTTGGTGAGGGCCATAGTTTATCGCCCAAGTGAATTTACGTCGAGGTGTTCTGCGCGAGCAGACTCAGGCCAAAACCACACCAGTGACCTAGCGCAACTGCCAATTGGTAAGGAAACACCTGGAAATCGCGCGCGATCGTTACGGCGCGAGTCAGCAGGCTCGCCTAAAACCTCTATTTTTACATAATTCGTTGACAGTGGAATTCGTCTCTAACTATATTGCTAACTGATGACGAACGCTCCTGCGGTCCTCCGCGAGGAGCCGTCACTGCTTTTGGCTGGACTTGTCCGCTTTTTCGACGTCGTTCACCACCGTCTTTTCTTTTGTGCACGCTTTCCGCTTGCTCGCAAAGCTGCATTGACCGAGGAAATCTCGCATGACACTGCTGGGAAAAGTTTTTACCGGGTTGCTATTCCTCCTGAGCGTAATTTTTTTCACGCTGGCCGTGGCGGTGAATGCTTCGCACATTGATTACCGTGACCTCGTCAAAAACCCCACCACTGGATTCGAAAAACGAGTCAAGGACGCGGAAGTGAAGAATCAGCAGTTGGGCAATTTGCTTGAGGTCGCCAAGAGCGAGTTGTCAATCGAACAGGCGGCACGGCGCTCTGCTTTGGCAGCTCTGCAGACCCAAATTGATCAACGGGAGCAGGAGCTGGCCACCCAAGATGCCGAGTTGACGAAGCTGCTGGCAGCCCACACTGACTTGGTCGCCACCGAGCAATTGACTCAGCAGGAATTGAAGGCCAAGACGGACGATAACGAAACGCTACGCAAGCAGATTGTTGAAGCCCGAGAAGATCGCAATCAGCTGTATGGCCGCCTTGTGAAGTCGATCGACGAATACAATCGCTTACAAGGCATGTATCAGTCGCTCGATGATCGACGCCAGCAGCTTGCGTCCGATTACACTTCCGCCAAAGAAAAACTGGACATCCTCAATATTAAACCCAATACGCTGATTGAAGCTCCACCAGCGGTCAATGGACAAGTCTTGGCAGTTTCGACCAGCGGCTCGGTCGAAGTATCGCTGGGGCGGGACGACGGCATGCGTGAAGGTTTTACGCTCGAAGTCTCGCGTAGCGGGCAATATCTTGGTCGACTGAAGCTGACCACGGTGGCGGCCGATAAGTCGGTGGCTCAAATATTAACTGGTCACCAACGCGGCTACATTCGTGAAGGTGACCGCGTGGATTCGAAACTCTACTAAATACTGCATACTGCCTTTGTTCGAATCGCGTCCCTGCCTGTTCAGTCTGACAAATTCATCTGTCACGAAGTGAAGTGAGAATAGAATTATGAGTAGCGGCAATCAAC
>JBBQRC010000060.1:0-12438 GCA_038215215.1 Pirellulales bacterium | reverse complement strand
TGCCCCAATGGAACAAGCATGGCAGCAAGCAACGCGGTGCTGCAGGCTACTACCGGTCCGAAACGAAATATCCAGGAAGTGGTCACGCTGAAGACACTGTCCTTGTGGGCCAACTTCCACAAATCAAAATAGGCCTGCAATAGAGGCTGACCTCGCCGTCCCCCCGCGATGGCTTTGACACGGTTGATGATGCCAAGCAAAAAAGGTGGGAAACTGATGGCAACTGCGATGTGAAGTAACGTATGGATCGACAACGATTCAAACATGAGCTAATTCCAAAGCAACAGAAACACGATGACGATCAGGATATACATCAAGTAGGCCTGCATGCTCCCACCTTGCAAAAACCGTCCCCAAGAAAACAGCCACGTGACGCCGCGCGTGAGCGGCCACACACCCAGCTCAAGCACTGTATCGTCAACGCGGCTTTCGAAGGGGGTGTCCGAGGGAAAGAGTCCGGCTGTATTGGGGAGCTGCACTTTGGGCTGCAGTACCCCGCGTGATAACTTGACCAACGTCTCCGCGAAGGAAGATGAGGTGTACTGCATGCGCGCCGACGGGGCCGCATAACCGCAATCCCAAGTCAGCCCGCGCGGGGCGTGGCGAATTCCGCGACGCAGCAGCCAACCCACGCCGACCGTCAGCAAAAAAGCCAATACGACGGCCAGCACACTGATGGCAGACAACGGAGCGACGTCGGCAATTCGCAAGGCTCCGATGGTTTCTGTCCCCCAGCTAGCCACCAGCGCATCGAGGCAGGGTGCAACTAATCCAGGAGCAATACCGATGGCAATACAACAGCTCGCCAGCAGGACCATTGGGATCAACATGGCTGGACCAGCTTCATGAGCTTGCATCGCAGCATGACTGCGAGCCGCCCCAAAGAAGACGATCCCGTAGACTTTCACGAAACATGCAACTGCCAAAGCTCCAACCAGTGCCAACGCAGGAACAGTAAACGCAGCGGCATTGGCGATGGCACCGTGCACTGGAGCGATCGTCCCAAACAGACCCAAGTAAATAAAGAACTCCGAAACGAAGCCATTCAGCGGAGGCAATCCACAAATGGCCACAGCTCCGACTAGAAAACAATTTGCCGTCCAGGGCATGCGCTTGCTCAAGCCGCCCATGACATCCATGTCACGTGTCCCTACGCCGTGAACCACGGAGCCTGCCGCCAAGAATAACAACGACTTAAAGAGCGCATGATTCCACAGATGCAACATGGCTCCACAAATCCCCAGCACTTCCCATACAGGCTGCTGCAGTCGTTGGCCGATCAGCGCAAGGCCCAGCCCCATCACCATGATGCCCACATTTTCGATACTCGAATATGCCAACAGTCGCTTGATATCTCTTTGGCTGACAGCAAAGGTGACTCCCAACACCGCCGAAACGGTTCCCATCAACAGCACAAACAGACCCCACGACAATGGCACGCTAGGGAAAAAGGTGCTGACGCGTACCAACCCATAGACTCCCATTTTGATCAATACCCCCGACATCACGGCGGAGACATGGCTGGGGGCTTGCGCATGGGCCGAGGGGAGCCAAATGTGCAGCGGCATGAGGCCTGCCTTCGTACCAAAACCAACAAAAGCCAATAACGCTAGTGCTCCGGCCAGGGGCGTTCCTGTTTCCTTCAGCACGCCGAAATCCCACTCACCGTTGATGGCAAACAAAATTGCAAAAACTCCAAACAAGCACAGCGTGGCAAAGTGGCTGGCCGCCATATAGAGCCAGGCTGCTTTGCGAGTTTCTACTAAATGATCTTCAGCGGCGACCTGAAACATGGCTGAAACCGCCATCAATTCCCAAGCCGCCAGGAACAGCAATCCATCTTGAGCCACGACCAGCAGAGTCATTGAACCGGTCATCAAGCCAAAGAAAAAGGCCAACCGCGCCGCCGACTCATGCTCCGAAGGTCGCCAGTACTGAAGTCCATAAATCGAAGCCAACGATGTTACCAGCAGTATGGGGATCAAGAAAAACGCTGAAATTCCATCGATGGCCAAGCTGACATCAAACCCCATCATGGGCGCCGGAAACGATAGAGGCTCCGCGGCTCCAAAAGCCCACCAACGCGAGACGGCGAAGAGGCCCAGCAGATTGGCCGCCACCAAGATCATCGTGGACAGACATTGCGCGATATCCGACTTTCGGCTTAGGAACGCGGCAGGTATGCCACTGGCCATCGCGATCAATGCGCTAGTAAGTATCAAGTCGTGTTGCATGTCACTTTCACCAACGCGATCGGATGACGTCGAGTGTGATATTCACCGAGACCCGCCCTCAGTGTAACTTAACCGCATCTGGAAGTCGTAGCGGAATACAAATCTCACACGAATTGACTTGGGATTCAATTCCCTAGAAAGAAAACCTGCTACGGTCTACTAGGGATGAACCTCGCTGCCAAGCGCTTGTGTATATTTGATGGTAGTCAAACTAGCGGACAGTGTTTGGGCGGGTCATTCCGCGCACCTAGCCGTAGAACTGGAGCGAGTACAGATGACACGCAGGACTAGCCAGAAATGACGACGCTTCTTCAAGCTGCCACGACCGCTAACGCTCAGCCCATCGCTGTGAGCGCGATACCACGGGTGACATTGGCGGAGTTGACGGACTGGATGGAGCAGCAGTTGAGTATCGCTAGCTGTGAAATCTCCGCGCTGTTCGCCGTCCCGAGCGCGTCGCAGCCATTGCGGTTGTATGCGGTGCTTAGCGACAAAGCGACTCGGACCATGTCGCTAGCAGCGGCAGATCTACCAGATCGTTATCCCGCCATCACGCGTCGCGTCACACAAGCACATTGGTTCGAACGCGAATTGGCAGAGCAGTGGGGGGTCGTTCCCGAAGGCCATCCCTGGCTCAAGCCGATCCGCTTCCACACGTCCTACCGTCCGGGTTTCGATGCCTGGGGACGGAGTGGCGGTGATACCATCCTGCCATGCGTGCAACCCAACGGCGTTGATTACTTTAAGATCCAGGGGACTGAGAGCCACGAGGTTGCGGTGGGACCGGTGCATGCCGGAGTAATTGAACCCGGCCATTTTCGATTTCAATGCCATGGCGAGCACGTATTCACGCTCGAAATCGAATTGGGTTACCAACATCGCGGTATCGAGCGGCAGTTGGTAGGTGGTCCCAATAAACGTACGCAGCATTACATGGAAACCCTTAGCGGAGATACTTCCGTTGGCCACTGCACCGCGTATTGTCAGGTGCTCGAGGGATTAGCGGGCACAGCGGTGCCGCCGCGCGGACAAGCAATTCGCGCCCTCGCTCTGGAACTTGAGCGACTGGCGAATCACACCGGTGATCTCGGCGCCTTAGCCGGCGATGTGGGCTACTTGCCAACGCTCAGTTTCTGCGGGCGCATCCGCGGTGACTTCTTGAACGCTACCTTGCTGATCTGCGGCAACCGCTTTGGCAGGTCGCTCGTCAAGCCCGGTGGGGTCGCGTTTGATATCGATCCGACGATGGCCGCAGAACTGCATAGTCGCATTACCTCCGCGCATCGGGATGTGACCGGCGCAGCCGACTTGCTGTGGAAATCGGCCTCAGTATTGGCTCGCTTTGAGGAAACGGGGCGGGTACGGCTGGAGACTATTCAAGCGCTCGGGGTCATTGGTATGGCGGGTCGAGCATCGGGGCGGGATCGCGATGCACGTCGCGACTTTCCAGCGGGATTTTACCAGCGGGAGAGCTGGCCGGTGTCCACCTGGCATTCCGGGGACGCCTTTGCGCGTGCCTACGTGCGTCATCTGGAGATTCAAAATTCTTGCAAGTTCATCTTGGATCTAGTCAACCGCCTTCCGGAAGGCAACGTTTACGAGGCGGTAGAATCGCTTCCTGCCGACCAACTGGTGGTCTCGCTTGTGGAAGGTTGGCGCGGCGAGATTTGCCACGTCGCCCTCACCGATAACGTTGGTCGATTTGCTCATTACAAGGTCGTTGACCCGAGCTTTCACAATTGGATTGCGTTGGCCATGAGTTTGCGCGACCAGCAGATTTCGGATTTCCCCTTGTGCAACAAGAGTTTTAATTTGAGTTATTGCGGGCACGATCTGTAATGCTAAGAATATTTAACGAACGCAAGAAACAGGGCTATCGCACTATCACTTACCCGCTGGGCGAATTGCCGCAGTTACCCGAGCGCTATCGCGGTCTGCCGGTGATCGATACCTCGCGTTGTCCGGAAGGATGCGCCCAGTGCATTGAAGTATGTCCGACCGATGCGTTCACCAGGAATCCTGAACTTAAGATAGACATGGGGCGTTGTCTGTTCTGCACCGATTGCATGCAGGCCTGCCCGGAGAAGGCCATCTCTTATCATCAAGAATTTCGGTTAGCCACGCGTACTCGCGATGCCCTGGTGACGGATGGCCAGTCCCATGAATTGGCAGCCGCCATTGATGAGAAGAGCCGTCGCATTTTTGGTCACTCGCTACAGCTGCGGCAAGTCAGTGCAGGGGGCTGTAATGGCTGTGAGGCGGATATTAATGTCTTGACCACCATCGCCTTTGATCTAGGGCGGTTTGGAATCAAAATTGTCGCCTCGCCGCGTCATGCTGATGGACTGATTGTGACCGGACCGGTGACGAGCAACATGCGTCTCGCCCTGGAGAAGACTTATGCAGCAGTGCCTGGCCCCAAGTTTGTCATCGCTGTGGGCGCTTGCGCCATCAGCGGCGGACCGTTTGTGAATCATGCTGAGCAAAATAATGGCTGCGATAGCCTGCTGCCTGTCGACATGTATATTCCTGGTTGTCCGCCGCATCCGTTGACTATCCTGGATGGGTTGCTGAGATTGTTGGGGCGAATCGAAAACCAAGGTTGATCCTTACGCGGCGCGCCGATGGGCGATCAATCCAGCGACGTAGCCTCCTTTGAAACCAGCATCAATGTTGACCGCTGTGACACCCGCGGCACAGCTACTCAACATGCTCAGCAAGGTAGTGATACCTTCAAAGTTCGCTCCATAGCCGATACTGGTTGGGACAGCGATGATAGGGCAGGGGAGTAGTCCGCCGACGACGCTAGCTAATGCGCCTTCCATGCCGGCCACCACCACGACCGCCGCACATCTTCTCAGTTGTTTGAGATGCGCCAGCAGTCGGTAAGGCCCGGCGACGCCAACATCGCAGATCAACGCGGCATCGACACTCATCCAATGCAGTGTTTCGAGTGCCTCGCGGGCGACAGGCAAATCGGTGCTGCCCGCCGTGACCACCGCGATTGGCAACGGGGCAGGGGAGGGCAGGGGGCTCACGGCAGCAATCGGAGCGATTGAAATCCGTAACGTTCTCCCCAGCACATCGTATCGCACGTAGGGAAAACGATTATATAAACAGCGAAATTGATCGGCACACACACGCGTCACCAGCACTTCGAGTTGCCCGGCCGCCAGCAGCCGATCCGCGATATAAGTGATCGACTCAGGGGACTTGTTGGACCCAAAAATGACTTCGCCGAAGCCACAGCGACGGGCGCGATCCAAATCGGGCTGATGAGCATGCGAACTCGGGTGCTCCTGTTCGAGTAAGCGCTCCGCCAGCTCGCTCCAACTGAGTGCACCGGTTTTGGACTGGGCGATCCAGGAATCGAGCTGCGATGGTTCTGGAGTGTTCACGAAAAATCCTCTGTCGGTAAAAACTGCGGACTATCAAAATGCCTGCCGTTGCCATTTTTAGTACTTTAACGACAATTTACACGAGAAGATGGCAAATGATGATTCGCAAAGTGGATTGATTCGTAAAGGTTTTGAGCATGCCGGTTTCAGTGTTGGCTTATTCAGGCGGTTTGGATACTTCGACCATGTTGGGTTGGCTGATCGATCGTGGGCACGAGGTGCATGCGGTCTACGTTGATCTCGGTCAACCTGGCGAAGATCGACAACAGATGAAGGATAAGGCCATCAAGATCGGTGCCAAAAGTGTGCGGATGATCGATGCCCGCGAGGAACTCTGTCGCGATTTCGCCTTTCCCGTGTTGATGTGGCAGGCCAAATACGAGGGGCCGTATCTGATGGGCACAAGTATCGCGCGGCCGCTAATCTCCAAGGTCTGCTTGGATGTTGCCGCCGAAGTGGGCGCGGAAATTTATGTGCACGGCGCGACCGGGAAAGGCAATGACCAATGCCGTTTTCAACTAGCCGCCGAGGCGCTGCGACCCGACATCAAAGTCTACGCTCCTTGGCGCACCAAGGAGTGGCGCGATGACTTCCCGGGACGGACTGAGATGATTGACTTCTGTGAGAAGAAACACATCCCCGTCAAAGCCACCGCCAAGAAACCCTACAGTTCCGATGAGAACGTGTTGCATATCAGCTACGAAGCGGGTGAGCTCGAAAAGTTGGACGTATGCGGCGTCGACCTCGTCGAATTCACTATGACCTGCAGCCCCCAAGCAGCCCCCGATAAACCCGAAGAGGTGACCATTGCGTTTGAGCAGGGTATCCCAACCAAAGTCAATGGCAAGTCCTGCTCAGCTCTCGAAATTGTGGAAACGCTCAATACGATTGGTGGACGCAACGGCGTGGGACGTATCGACATGATTGAGAATCGCTTCGTGGGGATGAAGAGCAGGGGGGTCTACGAAGCGCCTGGCATGACACTGTTGTACGAGGCCGCCGCACACATAGAGCAATTGACACTCGATCGCGATTTGACTCATCTACGCAATACTTTGAGTCCGGTGATCGCCGAAATGGTCTACTACGGCTATTGGTACTCCGCCAAATTCGACGCACTAATGGCCTTCATCAGAAAGTCGCATGAAGTGGTGACGGGTGAAGTTACGCTGCGGTTGTACAAAGGAAATATGATTACGGTCGCGCGCAGTAGTCCCAACAGCTTGTACGATGAAGGGATTGCCACCATGGAGGCTGGCGGAACTTATAATCAAGACGATGCCGAAGGTTTTATTCGTATCCAAGGTTTGCCTTATCGCGTCCAAGGCAAAAGCCGGAAGTTTGGTAGCTCATAAGTTGGGTTGCCATTTAAGAACTACTTGATCGTAAACGTGGTGGGATCGATGGGAATCGCCTCATTGCCGTTGGGTGAAATGATGGCGTCGAGAATAGTAGGCGGTAGGTCAGCCGGCAACCAAGCCGCGGTACCATCGGCAAACGCAGCCGTGGCTCCGGTGGCATGATTGCCGCCGATCGTATTGCTGCCAGTCGCGCCGATCCGCGAATTCAACTGGGTGACATCAAGGTCAAATGGTTTGGACCATTCGTTAGCACCATTCTGCGTCTCGACTACGAGCAACGTAGTGCTGAGGCCGTCGGAGACTTGCTGAGGACCTAGCGGCCCAGCGGGCGGAAAGAGCGTGGCGGGTCCCGTCAGCAGGACGTAACTCGCTTCGGACATGCCGCGCCCGCCCAGGGCTCCTGGGCTTATGTAAACTTCGGGGCAACTTGGAATGAGCTGTGCGTTGCTTTCTGAGTCCCATGGCTCTTTTAAATTGAAACGTGCGTGCAGGCCGGACTCGTCAAGGTAGGGCAGAATCAATACACGCCAACTAAAGAGCGGCTTACCGTCAGTATCGAAGACGGTGGGCGTAGGATATGATCCGTGCTCGGCCCCATAGCTGTTCAGCGCTTTGGCGATACGCCGCAAATTATTCATGCAAGTGATCGTATCACGCCGAGCCTTCAGACCTTGCATCGCCGGCCAGAATCCGTAAATAGCAATCAACGACACCGCCGTCACCCCTAACAGCCAACCAACGCCTCGTACTAACCAAAGTCTGTAGGCCGCACTTTTTCTCAAAACTTTCGGAGGAACGTAGCTGGAACCAATAGGCTGTGCCCCTGACGGCGCTTTCCGTGGCGGCTCCGGTACCGTAATCAGTTTACCGCAAGCCACGCAGGGACCCTTCTGGCCCGCGACCGATTCATCCACCAAAGTTTTCTTAAAGCAGTAAGGGCAAGTAAACTGGAACGGCATTCGAAGACTCGTGAGGGTCGCTACAATGCGGCGGTGGGAGATGGAAGTAATATATTTGGAGGTCCAGCTTTACAATGTAGTCTACGGGGCGTCCGCAATTCTAGTCTGGACAAAATGCGAGCGACATAAACCACCGATAGAAAAGAGGCGTGCATGCGGGCAGTTGTTCAACGCGTCACCCAGGCGAAGGTGCAAGTCGCCGGAGCGGTCGTGGGCGAAATCGGAGTTGGCTTGGTCGTATTCCTGGGTGTTGAAAGCCGTGACACGTCAGCGGACGCTGAATATATCGCCTCGAAAGTTGCCGGACTCCGCGTCTTCGCTGACCAAGACGATCGCATGAATCATTGCCTCTTGGATATCGGCGGCAGCCTCTTGATGATCAGTCAATTCACCTTGCTGGGTGATGTGCGACGCGGTAAGCGACCAAGCTTCACCACCGCGGCACCACCCCAGGCAGCCGATCTCTTGTACGAGCATTGCAATGCACAACTTCGCAACATGGGAATTCGCGTGGCGACAGGTATCTTTCGCGCCGATATGCAAGTGCAACTGACGAACGACGGACCGGTCACCATTTTGCTTGACAGCCACAAACTGTTCTAGTCATCCCGAATGGTGCACTACAGATTTTTGCGGAGCTTGGCTAAGTCGCTTTCTTTGCCCACTACCAACAGCATCTGATCATCGTTCATCTTGAAACTCCCCTCGGGGAACATTGTCAACTTGCCGGTGAGCGCATCCTTGGCACCAACGACCCAGACCCCATAGCGTTTCCGTAAATCGCAATCGATCAATGTTTTGCCGGCCAACGATTCGGGGACCGCAATTTCCACAAAGCTGTGCTCAGAATCAATGGGCAAATAATCGATTACGTTGGGCCAAGTCAGTCGGTCCGCGAGTTGGTTAGCGATTTCGATCTCCGGAAAAACAACGCGTTCCACTCCTAATGCTTTGAGAATCTTACCGTGTTCCGAGGTGACTCCTTTGACCATGATGTGCCGCGCGCCCAATTCCTTGGCGTGCAAGGTGGCTAACAGGCTGCGAGTGATGTCTTCGCCCATGCTGATGACTACGGCTGTGGCGCGAGGCAAACCTAATGGTTCAAGCGACTCGCGCTCTGTCCCGTCGCCAATGACCGCCTCAAACAACACGTCTTTGAGACTTTCGACCCGGTCAATGTCTGCGTCGATGCCTGTGACGCGACATCCGTTGGCTTTAAGTTTACCGGCCAGTGCGCTACCGAAGGAACCGAGGCCAATAAGCACAAAATGTTTCTGATCTGCCATATTAAATTCCGAGCACTGATTGCGGAGTTGGTTGAAATTAGCCGACTAATAGCTCTTCTGAAGCGAACCGCACCCTGGGCGCGCGACGTTCACGACTCAGGGCCGCGAAGACGCTAATCGGTCCCAATCTGCCCATGAACATCAAGATGATCAAGACCACGCGACCGGGGCTATGCAAACTGGGGGTCAAGCCAGTCGACAGTCCGACGGTCCCAAGCGCGCTGGCAACTTCGAACATAAAGTCGATAAACGCATCACTAGAGGTCGCACTAATTGGCTCAACGACCAGCAGTATCGTGAGCGCGGAGGCAGCCACGGTCAGGAATAACATCGCGCTGGCCATCGCACGGTCGACAGCGGTGATGGGAATCGTGCGACGAAACAGTTGAATGTATTTTTGATTCTGAAAACGCGACCAGGCATGCAAGAACAATAGCGAGACGGTGCTGACCTTCACACCTCCACCTGTCGAGCAAGCTCCGGCGCCGATGACCATTAAGGCGATCGAGATAAAGAGCGAGGCAACGGACAATTCCGCAACGTTGATCGTGTTAAAGCCAGCGGTGCGACAACTGACGCTGTGGAACAGGGGAGCCAGGATGCGTTCGCGCGTCGACAGTCCGCGAAGCACGCCGTCCGTTTCGAGTACATAAAAAACAATCGCGCCACCAAATACCAAACTGGACGACCCAATGATCATCAGTTTGCTATGCAAGGTCAACTCGGGCCATAAACTCCAGCGGTAACGACGCAGCCCGCGGGCCACGTCAGTCAGAACTGGGTAACCAATGCCGCCAGCAACAATTAGCGACATGATAGTTAGGTTGACAGCCACATCGCCGCGAAATGGGATCAGTGAGTTGTCGTCCAATGCAAAACCCGCATTACAAAATGCTGACACAGAGTGAAAGACGCTGTGGTATATCGCCAGCGGTAACGTATGCACTGTCATGAATTGCGGCAGCATGCATAACGCACCACACAATTCCAACACAAACGTGAGCATTAACACGCGTTTTATAATGCCCTTGAAATTGCTTTTCTTAGAACCGCCCAGCGTTTCAAAAACAACCGTTTGTTGACGTAGTCCCGACTGTTCGGAGAACTGCGTCAAGATGAACGAGGTGATCGTCATGATCCCCACCCCGCCGAGCTGGATGAGCGTCAGAATCGTCAGTTGACCCACTAGAGAGAAATCGTGCGGGGTGCTGCGGACGCTCAAGCCAGTAACGCACAAAGCACTGGTGGCGGTAAAAAGTGCATCCATCCAGGTGATTGGCGCCTCGGTGCTGGCGGAGCACCAGGGGTGACGCAGCGCCAAGGTCCCAATAATCAAGGTACCGAGGTACCAGTAAAAGGAGGTTCTAGCGGGATATTTTTCAAGCTTGCCGGTCAGGGTGGGCATAAAGGGCTGTCGCAGGAAGCAACAGGTTTGGAGTGACGAAACCCGGGGACGATCGATTGCATATAAGACTAGCAGGCAGCGACAGGGGAGGGCAGGGGAGGTAAGGAACGGACCATGAATAACTTGCCGATCTCGTAGTGGACGAGGCCATGAATCCCAAGCCGGAGGGATTCGTAGCCACATCCACTACCCTACTCATTGATTGGCCGTTCTTAAGTCAAAAGAACGGCTGATAACTCCGGGCAATGCCGTGTCAACTCGGATGCTCTAGCGAACCCACTGCTCACCTTGTTTCAGCAAGATGTCGAGTAGTTCGCGGGCTGTGTGCGGCACATCAGGGTTGGGCGTTCCCAAGCGATCCATGAATCCCTGATCCTGATAGACGAGCGCTGCCAGCAAAACGACTTTGCCATATACCGCATAGTTCGCCCAAGCATTGTTTCCCCACAGTTTCAGTGCCGTACCAAAAGAAGACTTGAATTGATACTGGCCTTTGCGATAGTTGATTGACCAAATCTCATCCAAGACCAGGTGACTGACAAACCCCAGCACAATCGCCACGGTTTTAAACAAGCGCACCGAGATGTCCTCGGTGGACATGATCAAGAACGCCAGCATGCCAACGACGATGGCGGCGGGAATACTGTGCCACATGCCGCGATGCACCGTATACCGACGAAAGATGTTCGTGATCACAAAGCGAATGGTGACATACACCACACCGGCAGCTAAGACCATGGATTCGTGGTCCATGCCGATACGCTGAAAACGGTCAACCATGAGCATGGGTACCACTGCGGCAGCCAGAGTTGTCGCCTCGCGTAGCGGACGCCCCGAATCGCTGTCGAGATCTGGTAACATGCCGCTGACACTACACAACCCACCCGCGATCAGGCACGTCGGAATATGCATACCGGCCTGGTAGCCACCAAATGCGTAAACCACTCCAGTGGCCGTGCTCACGGACATGTGGGTTTTGAAGTCTGCCATGATTCCTATCTCGCTTGGAGCGTCCCCAGAGACGCCTCTCACATTACACCAATCAGGGATCTGGGAAGAGAGCAATCGTGAATGCTAGCACCAGCAACACATCTGTGAAAAAGCTCTTTCGCTATGGGCTTCAACTTTGCTACATTCCCCTACCCATTCGTCCTCGCCTCAATGCTGCTGAGGGTGAGTCCGACCACCGCACACAACTTTCGCCAATGAGATTGAGGGCTGGAGTATGCAGGCGTATGACCTGATCATGTTGATCGTGTTAGGCATGTCCATGATCTTCGGAGCAATTAAAGGTTTTGCTTGGCAAATCGCTTCGTTGACCTCCATCCTGGTCAGCTACTTTGTCGCGTATCGCTTCCGCTTTCAAGTGGCGGACATGATTCATGCAGCACCACCATGGAATCAATTCTTGGCCATGCTCATCCTGTTCGTCGGCACCTCGTTTGTGATCTGGGTGGGGTTTCGCTTACTCAGCAATGCGATTGACCAAGTTCGATTGAAGGAATTTGATCGTCATCTCGGCGCCGCTTTTGGCTTGGCGAAAGGTGGCATCTATTGCCTCTTGATCACCATGTTTGCGATGAGCCTGCTTGGACCCAATCAGCAAACGGCCATTTGTCAGTCCAAATCGGGGCTTTACATCACCCAGGTGCTCGATAACTGCGTCGGAGTATTACCGCAAGAAATTCATGAGGTGGTAGGGCCGTATTTGGCACGTCTGGATGAAAGGCTCAAACAAGGTCGCAACGGCTCGAGCGACATCAACGACGGCGCCATCTGGACCAATGGGCTGCCA
>JBBQRC010000059.1:0-12446 GCA_038215215.1 Pirellulales bacterium | reverse complement strand
AGGAAAACCCAAGTCGATGGCTCAGGCCGTTGATAGTAAAGCAGCAGGTGGCTCATACACTGGCAGCGATCTAAAGAGAACAAAAATCGTTGGCTAAGAACCAGTTCATCTCCACGCACGAATTCCTTGGTGGCAACAAACCTACAGGCCTGATAGCGCCATTAAGAATAAGTCCATGGCCGCTGAATACAAGGTCAGGCAGGCCAGCTTTTGCCAAGATAAATTGACTCAACCTGTTAAACTGTAACAGTTTGCACTTGCTTGCTGGGGTTCACACGAGTTACCCCGAAGTGGCTTATTTTCGAGCCGGTATGACGCCTGTCCAATCGGCTTTTGACTAACCAATTCGCGTCAGGAGTGAAAATCCCTCATTTCTGGTGGGCGAAAGATGACTTTGACTCCCGTCCCAACTATTGTTGGCTAGGGCCTGGGAAAATAAATTCAAGCAAACAATATCGGAGTTCTCACCGTCATGCACTCAATGATGCTCAACGCTCTAACCGGAATCATAGCTACCGCCTTCCTGGGCACTGCCATGGCTCAAGAACAAATTGCCGAAGCAACTCCGGTAGCCCCAATCGCGGAGGCGACTCCCTTGGGAAGTGCCATTGAGAGCAGCAACAAGGAGGTCGAGCTTGACGCCACGGGGACAGAGGCAAAGCCTGCCGCCATGCGTCCACTGACCGTTGCCGCCGATTTGCTCAGTGATACAAAAATCACCGGGACCCTCATCGATTCCACGACTCTGCAAATGAAGACTGCTTTTGGTGAAGCCCAAATCCCGTTGACCGAAATTGCCGGCATTCGCTTCCCCGGCGGCGAAGACAACTCGACGACAGTCGTTATGCTCAACGGCGATTCGATCACAGGCGCCACTGACCTACGAGCTCTGACAGTGGAAACCGAATGGGGCACGGCCAAGATCAATGGACAAAGTCTAGTGTCACTCCTGTTTGTCCCAGGTCTACAGTGGGAAGGAATTAACGGCTTGAACGGAAAACGGTGGGCGCTCACCGAATTAAAACCGAAACCGGGAACCAATCTGGGCGTCCCCAACAGTAACCCGCCGGGTCTGCCCTTGCCGGGTAACAATGTGTCCGGCACTAGCGGTGCGATCAATGGCGTGATCATCCAAGGCTCGCCCGGACTACCAGGCAATCGAGTCCTGCCACCGACTAGCGGTGCACCATTGAACTTTCCGCGCTGAGGCCAGGGGTTGGTTGACGATTCTTCGTAATCTGTGCCTTACTTGATCGGCAGACGATAACTGATCGCACCAATTGCTTGACCCGCGGGGACATCTTTGTAGTGGGGGTGGCACATCACGCACTTGGCCAACACCACTGGCACGGCGGTCATCGCGCGTAGTTCCGGCCCCTTCTCGCCACTGCCCACCTCTTCGAAATAACTTTCGCCGTGCTGAATTTTCGCGACCGCGCGCTTTTCGAAATCGTCCTTGGCGACATTTTTCTTGTCGTAGGGCTGGCCAGTTACGTCCAGTAAACGAACGTTGTGCCAGCCTTTCTTGTTGATGGCATCGAACAAGGCAATCGCGGCTGAACCAGCCGGAAAATCGTCTTCGTCGTGGACGTATTTATCCGTGATCAATACCACGGCTGTCTTGTAGATATCGTCCAGCATCTTAACGGTTTCGCGGGTGCGATTGACCGCTTCTTCGCTCGGCTTGGCCTGATTCTGCTGCGCCCAGACCGCGCTCAAGCCTACACTTACACACAGAATCAGCAGTCCACTGGTCATGACATTTCGGGATTTCAACATGCGATCGCTCCACAATTTTCGAGTCTTGGGGTTGGCCTACCACTGACATTCCACCGGCCGTCAATACTTCGCCAACATACTTTGCATCGAATTGGACGTCAACATCCTATTTAAATCGTCGGTGAAATTCGCGTTAGAATATTCCTCCCGAGTCACGTTCCGACAATTCGCTGGTTCAACAATTTGTATAGAAGGAAGCCATGTCATCTGCCACTTGCGCCGTCTGCGTCACGTTTCAAATCCACCCTGAGCATATCGATGCATTCTTGGCTGCGGCGCGTGAGCAGGCGCGAAACTCACTCGAAAAGGAACCTTGGTGCCATCAGTTCGATGTAGGCGTGATGCCCGATCAACCGGTTCTCGTCTTACTTTACGAGACCTATGATGACCGAGCCGCCTTTTTTGAGAAGCATCGCCAGACCGAACACTTTGTGCAGTTCAATCAGAAGGTCGCCGATTGGGTCGAATTTAAGCAGGTGGGGGTGTGGGACATCGTCCCTTAAAGGGCTGGTACTCTGTCGCCGCCATTTCTTGGAAAAAGCGTCCAACGGCCCTGAGATTTGGCTATCATGGTCACTTCAAAGTTTGCCTTGCCTAGTCCTTTCCCCCAGTTTTGAAGCAGCCTCTCATGACGACAGCAGAAAACAATCTTCCGTGGTGGAAGCACCTCAACTCCTACCATTGGTTCATCTTTGCCATGGCCTCGTTGGCTTGGTTGTTCGACTGTCTTGACCAGCAACTTTTTATTCTTGCGCGTAATAACGCCGTCACGGATCTAATGGGGAAAGCCACCGATCCGGTCGTTATCAAAGCTTACGGTGGTTATGCCACTTCAATCTTTGTAGCGGGTTGGGCCGTGGGCGGCTTGATTTTTGGTTCGGTTGGAGACCGCATTGGGCGAGCCAAGACACTTGCGCTGACCGTCTTAATTTATTCGATAAGCACGGGCTTGAGTGCCCTCTCACGCGGAATTGTTGATTTTATGGCATTCCGTTTTTTGACGGGCCTCGGCGTGGGTGGCGTCTTCGGCTTGGCGGTAGCCTTGATTGCCGATGGATTGCCAGAGCGCGTGCGTTCTAAAGCATTGGGGTGGCTGCAGTCGCTCTCGGCGGTCGGAAACGTGACGGCTGGTTTAATCAGCTTATCGCTCGCCAGTGTACCCCCCAGCGTGTCTTGGAAATACATGTTTTGGATTGGTTCTGCCCCAGCTTTTCTGTCCATCTTCATCATGTTGCGTTTGCGCGAACCGGAGAAGTGGGTGGCCGCCAAGAAGGCCAGTCGCGAGGTTGGCGGGTTAGCCATGGGTTCTTACACAAGTATGTTCAGCGAGCCGCGTTGGCGCAATCCCGCACTGCTGGGAATGATACTGTGCGTAGCGGGTGTGGTCGGTTTGTGGGGCGTGGGCTTTTTTAGTCCAGAGCTAGTCAGTTCCGCCATGGATGCCTCGCTGCGGGCCGAAGGCTTATCCGGTCCAGAACTCGCCGAGGCCAAAGCGAGGTGGGCAGCGTACAACCTAATCGTGCAAAACCTGGGTGCATTTTTCGGCATGTTGGCCTTTGCCAGGCTGGCACAATCGATCGGTCGCAAGAAGGCCTTCGCCATCGGTTTTGTCGCTGCTTTCGCGGCCACAGTGTTCTTCTTCAAGTCGTTCAATGATAGGTCGGACATTTGGATGAGTGCCGTGATGGGTTTCGCCCAATTGTCGTTGTTCGCTGGCTTCGCGATTTATTTGCCCGAGCTGTTCCCGACTCGGCTACGCAGTACGGGAACCAGTTTTTGTTACAACGTTGGCCGGTTCATTGCCGCTAGCGGTCCGTTTACGCTGGGCATACTGCAAGCAAACTTGGCCAATGCTGCCGTCGGAGTCTTGCCGGAGACAGCGGATGAGGTGATGAAAGCGGCAGCGCGGCTGGATGCTTACCGCTCCGCAGCCTCCTGGCTGGCCTGTATCTACTTGGTCGGTTTGCTCGTGTTGCCGTTTTTGCCCGAGACGAAGGATCGACCGTTGCCCGAAGATTAGGGCTATGCAAGTGTCGCCAAAGTGGGCTTGAACTGTCCAGCCCGCTGCAATTGGTGAGCGACGTTCAGCAATCTGGCTTCGCCTAGTGGCGGTCCTTCGAACTGGACCGCCAATGGCAAGCCTGCGGAGGTGAAACCAGCCGGAATCGAGAGGGCTGGAAGACCCGCTAGATTCGCGCCCACTGTAAATAGATCGCACAGATACATCTGCACCGGATCGTCAATCTTTTCCCCCAGCCGAAATGCTGGAGTGGGAGTCACGGGGCCAAGTAGGACATCGACTTGCTCAAAGGCTCGCCGATAGTCGTCTGCCAGCATGCGGCGAACTTGCAATGCCTTTTTATAAAACTTGTCGCTGTAACCGGCGCTCAGGGCGAAGGTCCCCAGCATGATTCGACGTTTGACTTCGCTGCCGAAACCTTCGCTACGACTGCGGGCAATCATCGCATCTAGCGGCGAGTCACCTTTGGCATATTCGGTGGCCCGATAGCCGTAATGCACGCCGTCGTAACGCGCTAGGTTACTGCTTGCCTCGCTGGTCGCAATCAAATAGTACGTGGCTACTGAGTAACGAGTATGTGGCAGATGAACATCGATGATGCGGGCACCAAGTTGTTCGAGCAGCTTTTGGCTGGTAGCCACCGCTGCGCGAATGCTTTCATCGAGAGCCTCGTGTTCCACATGCTCGCGGATCACACCGACTCGCAATCCCTTCAGTGGTGCATCTAAGAGCTGCATGTAGTTTGGGACTTCCTCATCTAAGGAGGTACTGTCCAGCGGATCATGCCCTGCTAACAACTCCAAGCAAGCTGCCAGATCTTCGACGTGATGCGCCAGCGGTCCGATCTGGTCTAAGCTACTAGCGAAAGCGATCAAGCCGCGACGACTAATGCGACCATAGGTAGGTTTCAGCCCGCAGACGCCACAGAACGCAGCGGGTTGGCGCACCGAACCGCCAGTGTCAGAACCGATCGACAGAGGAACCATGCCCGCAGCCAAAGCGGCGGCGGCACCCCCGCTCGAGCCACCTGGCGTGCGTTCCAATGACCAGGGATTGTGGGTGACTCCAAATACACCGTTCTCCGTGCTACCCCCCATGGCGAACTCGTCCATGTTCGTCTTGCCGAGTACCACCAAGCCGCCCGCCACCAAGTTCCGTACGGCAGTCGCAGAATAGGGTGGGACAAAATTTTTGAGCATCCGCGAGCTACACGTTGTCGGCAGCCCCGCGGTGCACAAAACGTCTTTGAGCGCGATAGGGACACCCATCAATGGGCCTGCCAAGTCGCCCCGGGCCAACTGCTGATCAACCTGCTTGGCTGCGTCCACAGCTTGCTCGCTGGCCAAGCAAGTGAAGGCGTTCACCTGCGCATCCATCGCGGTCGTGCGCGCAAGAAAATGCTCAGTGACTTCGAGACTCGAAAGTTCCCGACGCGCGATTTTCCGACCAAGCTCGACGGCAGATAAGTGTTCGATATTCATGACGAAAGAGCTTAAGCGACGGGCCACAAACTCACAAGCCGACAGTCAGCTCAGGCTTGGGGCTCGGTCATGCGAAATGGATCGAGTGCCTCGCGGAGCGTATCATCCGGCAAAATGCCTTGCTCCTGGCAAAGCTCGCGAATGGTTTTACCTGACGCAAAGGCTTCTTTGGTCAACTTCGCGGCCTTCTCGTAGCCAATTAATGGATTGAGACTGGTCGACATCGACAAGCTCTGCTCCACCGCAGCCTCGCAAGCGATCGGATTGGCTTCCAAACCGTGCATGCAGAAGTCGATAAACGCCTGCACTCCGCCGGTCATCAACTGGATGCTTTCCAAAGTAGTTTGCCCCATCACGGGCATCATGATGTTGAGCTGAAAATTGCCACCGGCGGCGCCGCACAGGGTGATGGTTTGGTCGTTCCCCATCACCCGCGCAGCCACTTGCATCAGGCTTTCGCACATCACAGGATTGACTTTGCCCGGCATGATCGAGCTGCCCGGTTGTCGATCCGGCAAAATAACTTCAAAGAAACCGCAGCGTGGACCGGAACCTAACCAGCGAATGTTGTTGCTCACGTTGAACAACGTCGTGGCAATGGCTTTCAGCTCACCGTGACATTGCACCAACCCATCTCGCTGGGCGTTGGCTTCGAAATGGTTGACCGCCTCGATAAAGGCCAGCCCCGTTTCCTCAACCAGAGCCGCCGCCACTCGGCCACCGAATTCAGGGTGGGTGTTGATGCCACTACCCACCGCAGTACCGCCAACGGGTAATTCCAGGACAGATTCCAGCGCCACCACTGCGCGACGGATCGAGAGTTCCAGTTGGCGGGCAAAACCCCCAAATTCCTGACCGAGTCGGAGTGGCGTAGCATCCATCAAGTGCGTCCGCCCAATTTTGATGACGCGATCCCACTCTTGCGCTTTAAGCGCCAGTTGTTCATGCAGTTTCTTTAATGCGGGAATCAGTGACTGTTGAATTTCACTGGCGACAGCCACATGAATCGCGGTTGGAAACGTATCGTTGGTACTCTGCCCCATGTTGACGTGGTCATTAGGATGAATGGCCTTTTCCGTGGTAAACCGATCGCCAGCCATTAATTCAATGGCTCGATTGCTGATGACTTCGTTCACGTTCATGTTGCTGGACGTGCCGGAGCCGGTCTGAAAGACGTCGATGGGGAACTGGTCGGCAAATTGTCCGGCCGCCACCTCTTTGGCCGCGGCCAGCAGGGCAGCCACTTGCTCATCCGTTAAAGGGTTCTTGCCGGACTTGGTCAGTTTTCCTAGGTCGCGATTGGCGATCGCGCAGGCATACTTGACCAATCCCATCGCTCGCACCAAAGCCGGTGGCAGTCGCCAACCTGATACCGGAAAATTTTCGACTGCCCGCTGCGTCTGAGCACTGTAATAGGCTTGGGCGGGAACCTGAACATCTCCCATGGAGTCACGTTCAATGCGAAATTCCGACATGGCTGAGTCTCTATCAAGTAGGTTGGGTTGGATTTCAGTTTGCTCTAACGGCTATTTGACTTGTGAAAATCAGACATGTGAAGACCGTGTCCGTTGGTAGCGAGTTTGATTTAATCAGATTAACCTATGACTCCCGTTCCTCCCGGGCGCTAGACAGGCACGCCGGATGGCCAACTACCTTTGAGACGATTCGTACAAACATGCCGCATAGCTGGAATCTCGAGTCATGGAAGTCGCGCCAGGCCCATCAACAGCCGAAATACGAAGATGTCCAGGAATTACTGGAAGTCTTGGCGACCCTACGCCGACTCCCTCCGCTGGTGACGAGCTGGGAGATCGACCGTTTGCAGCAGCAATTGGCGGCTGTACAAGCCGGACAGGGTTGGATTCTGCAAGGCGGCGATTGCGCCGAATCGTTTGATGATTGTCAGTCGGAGTCGATCGCCAGCAAGCTAAAAGTCTTGCTGCAAATGAGTTTGGTGTTGATCTTCGGCAGCGGCCAGCGGATCGTGCGCATCGGTCGGATCGCGGGCCAATATGCCAAGCCGCGCAGTAGCGATACGGAGACCCGGGATGGCAGCGCGCTGCCCTCGTATCGCGGTGACCTAATCAATCGCGCCCCCTTCACGGCCGAACACCGCCGCGCAGATCCGCAACTGCTGCTGCGCGGTTACGAGCGTTCGGCGTTGACGTTGAATTTTATCCGAGCCCTCAGCGAAGGTGGCTTCGCGGATTTGCACCACCCTGAAAACTGGAAACTGAGTTTTGTTGCAGAAGGAGTCGAATCAGCTCGCTATCGTGAACTGGTGAAATCGCTTGGCGATGCACTTACCTTCATTGATGCCATCTCCACAACGCAGATCGCCGAACTACGGCGCGTCGATTTCTACACCTCCCATGAAGCCTTGCACTTGCATTACGAGCAAGCCTTAACGCGTGAGAGCGTGCGTGGCTGCGGCTGGTACAACTTGGGAACCCACTTCCCGTGGATTGGTGAACGCACACGGTCACTGCACGGCGCCCACGTTGAATATCTCCGAGGATTGCGTAACCCGCTGGGAGTCAAAGTGGGGCCGAAAATGAATCCTGATGAATTGTGCGACTTGATCCGCGTGCTCAACCCGAGCAATCAACCCGGACGCGTGACGTTGATTCATCGCATGGGGAGCGCGCAGATCGCAGCGGTCTTACCTATTTTGGTAGAGCACGTCCAAAGCAGCGATCTCAACGTACTATGGGTCTGCGATCCAATGCACGGCAATACCGTGTCGACCAACTCGGGGCACAAAACCAGACGCTTCGACGACGTGCTCAGCGAACTCCGCTCCGCGTTTGCGATTCATCGCACCAGCCGCTCGCGTCTCAGTGGCGTGCACCTTGAGTTGACAGGCGAAAACGTGACCGAATGCATTGGTGGCGCCAGCGGTTTAACAGAAGCCGACTTAGCGACCGCGTACAACACCACGTGTGATCCGCGGCTCAATTATCAGCAAGCCATGGAAATCGCCTTTTCCATCGCCGGCGAAATTGCGCAAACGAAGTCGTTTTGACGGCAGGCCAAATCGCAACCTGGATACCATGCTGCAAGCACCTAGGCCTAGGTTTTATCATTTAGGATACTGGCCCGACGGTGGCTCCAAGTAAAACGTTTCGGTTAGTTTTCCAGTAGCCACGCCATAGTCCATCACCGTCGCAGCATCGGCAAAGGCAATTGTGGTGGAAGTCGATGGAAAGTTGGCCAGCGAATAGCAGATCGGGCCGGTCAGTTTATTGGGATCCGCTGATGTCCAATCCGGGTTGACCCCAGGTCCACAGTACTTGTAGTTGTAAGTGCTTGCTGGCATCAACTTCTTGTGTGCATCGTGATACATCTGCAGTGCCAAGGCAAGTTGCTTGACGTTGTTTTGGCACTTCATTCGGCGGGATCCACCAAACGTCCCCGGCAAACTAAGCCGTTTTTAATGATCTGTCAACGTAGCCATCGCTTCCCAGCGACTTCGTTCAGCCCCCTGGAAGTAGCCCGAGACAGAGCGATAATTCAGGTCTACTCAAGGTCTTAGGCGACAATCCACAGTCGAGTCGACCGCCGCTCACCATCTACCAAGGCAATCTACCATGGACATGCACACGCTAACCCGCGAATTGAACATCAAGAGTAAGGCCAAAATCGTGATGCTGGTGGCCGACGGTTTGGGTGGGTTACCTATGGAAGCAGGTGGCCGGACTGAGCTGGAAACCGCCAAGACTCCGAACCTCGACGCACTGGCCAAACGCGGCGTGCAGGGATTAAGTATTCCTGTTAAGCCCGGTATTGCTCCTGGAAGCGGGCCAGGCCACTTGGGGCTCTTTGGCTACGATCCGCTCAAGTATCAAATTGGCCGCGGCGCGCTGGAGGCTACTGGCATCGGCTTCGCCATGCAGCCCGGTGACGTCGCCATCCGCTGCAATTTCTGCACGCTCGATGCAGTCGGAAACATCTCCGATCGTCGCGCTGGTCGCATCTCCTCACAAGAAAGTGCTCCGCTGGCGATCTCGCTGCGCCAAATCAAAATTCCGGGGATCGAAATTTTCGTCGAGCCCGTCAAAGAACATCGTTTTGTCGTCGTCTTTCGCGGACCAGGCTTGAGTGACAATGTCAAAGATACGGATCCCCAAGCCACGGGCGTCCCACCGCTCGAACCCGAGGCTGAAGATTCTGAGAGCCGTAAGACGGCCGACGTAGCCCGCGAATTTCTCAAGCAAGCGCGAGTTATTCTAAAGCACGAAAAGAAAGCCAATTTTCACACCATGCGGGGCTTCGCGGCCCGCCCAGACCTCCCCTCCTTTGAAGAGGTTTACGGCTTGAGTGCGGCTGCCATCGCGGTGTATCCGATGTACAAAGGGCTCGCAAGCTTAGTTGGCATGGACATTATCGGTCAAGCCAGCACGCTCGACGAACAAATGGCCGTCCTGAAAGAAGCCTGGCACGAATATGATTTCTTCTTCATTCACTTCAAGTATACCGATAGCACTGGTGAAGATGGCAACTTTGCCGAAAAAGTGAAACGGACTGAAGACTTGGATGCGATCATCCCTCTGATCACCGCGCTGGGTCCCGAGGTGCTGATCGTCACCGGGGATCACTCGACCCCCGCGTTTCTAAAGGGCCACAGTTGGCATCCGGTCCCGACGCTGTTAGTTTCCGATTGCTGTCGATCCGATCATCACGCTAGCTTTGGCGAAACCACTGCGATCACCGGAGGCTTGGGGCAATTTGAAGCCCAGTACCTGATGCTGCTAGCGCTTTCCAATGCCGGTCGCATGGGTAAATTCGGCGCTTAGTGTTGCCCTAAATCGTGGCCTAATGTTTCGGGTTACGATTTCGCTCAGACCCTGTCCGAAAAGGGGTCTGACCCTTTGGAGGCGATTCGATTTCATTGGTTTTTTCTGCTCGCCGGAGAGGGTCAGACCCCTTTTCGGACAGGTTCTCAGACCATCGAATTGCGTGGCCATTGTTGAGAATTCTCACTTGGCTTTTTCCAGTTCGATGCGGGCACCAAGCTTCTTCAACTCTTCGAACTGCTCCCCTTTGGCATTGTCGTCCAGCGGATTGCCGGCCAGATAGATTCGCCAGAATGGAGAAAAACGACGCTCGGCATCTCCCTTGGCCATCTCCACCAACGGGCCGAGAGTCTTGATCTTGTTGTCGACCAACATGACATAATTCAACTCGGTCAAATTCTTGAGAAAGCTCAGGTCTTCTACACCGCAGTTCTTTAAATCCAACGAACTGAGCCATTTCATTTCACCAATGGGAGAAAAATCCTTGACTGGGTTACCGGCCAAGTACAAGGTCCAAACTTTCGGCAAGGCCTTTACGACATCGATCTTTTCGATCTTATTGTTTGACAGGTAGAGCGAACGCATGTTACTCATGTTGGACAATGGGAAGAGGTCGGCCACCGCATTGCGAGAAAGTTCCAGATACTGGACCCGGGATAGTGCAGCCAGCGGTTCAATCGATTCGATCTTGTTCCCCGCCAAATTAATGGACTGAATGAGTTTGAGATCAGCCAGCGGCTTGAGGTCGACGATTTCGTTGTTCTCCAGATCAATCTCTTGGACGCTAACACAGTGTTGCATTCCCTCAAGGCTCTTGATCCCTTTGCCTTTGCCATGCACTTGCGAGATGTTTTTGACATCTTCTATCGTCAGCGGCTCGGCGTTATAACGCTTGGCAAAAACCTCTTTGCGGACGGCTGACTCGAGGGCCTTATCAGGGAACAGGTCTTCGGCCTGCAGTGGCGACAACAACGGGCCGGTGAAAGCGGTAACCAATACAAGGACTGTGCGATTCATCCAGGTGCTCATCGTAATTAGTCTCGGTAGGCGGGATGGTTGGGGTGGTTGGGGTGCGTCATGACATGAACGTCCTGAAGGGGATCAGGAATGCGTCGATTGTCACCGAATCGGCCTGGTTGATCTAGACTGGGCTCTGCGACGTTGCGGCTCAGTCAAAACCCCCCGTCGACTGGATTAACGAGTTCGACTACATGCCCTCTATGGTAATCAAAATGCGGGCCAGCGGCCAACGTACAAAAATGGTGGGAGGCCTGAATTGCGCAGCGCGTAGGGTGGCACGCTGCGCCGTTAACTCTAAGCACTGAAAGAAATGGGTGGCAGTTCCCTAAGGAACGCAGGCCGTGACGTGGTTTGGGCGATTTTAAAAGGTCCGGCGGATTGCGGACGGTGCGCTAAAACGGTAGAGTCGGACCCGACAAGAAGTCGGCGTTAAGCAAATTGTGGCAACGAAGCTCAAAGTGGTGGGTTCGCAGAAAGTTGACACAAGTGCGAGTGCTGCTGACAGCCTTCGAGCCCTACGACCAATGGACCGCCAACTCAAGTTGGATGGTGCTGACCGAATTGCTTAAGGATTTGCCCCCTGGAAAATCATTGGTGACGCGGCGCTATCCAGTTGATCTTAGCGCGCTGCAAGAGAAACTGGCTAAAGATCTTCAGCGGGAGTTCGACGCCATCTTGCACTTGGGCCAGTCCCCCGGGTCCAGCAGCATCAAATTAGAAGCCATCGCAGTCAATGCCGCCGGTTGTATCGACGACCGTGGCGACGAGTTGAAAGAGATTGTCCCAGCCGGCCCCGTGGCCTACCGCAGCAATATGCCTCTCCAGCGCTGGGCCACGCTCCTACGCGAACAGCATATTCCCACGGTAATTTCGTATCACGCAGGCACGTTTTTGTGCAATGCCACCATGTATTTATCCCATCACCAATTGCAGCCACGCCAGGCTAACGAGGCGCAGTACCAGGCAAGCAATTGCTTGGTAGGATTTGTTCATTTGCCATTGGCCACCGAGCAAGTCGCTCAACCGGGGCTCGCACTGGCATCTTTGCCGCTCAAAACTTTGGTCCGCGCGATCCATCTGTTGATCGATGATTTGCATCTCCTTCATGGTGATCAAGTGCGCCATCTTGCTTGAGGAACTTGCACGTGTTGGAAAATCGCCAGTTGGCAACTGCCCCGAATGCGCAAGAAAGTTGAACCCTCACCCGAATGGCACGGGGTTAAGCAATTTGCGAGTCCCCTCTCCCTTGTACTCAGGGGAGAGGGTTAGGGTGAGGGGTCGACTTTCCTTGGGATTCGCCAAATACTTAAACACGTTCCTGTTGGCAACTGCCCCCGTGTTCGCAATCGA
>JBBQRC010000058.1:0-12455 GCA_038215215.1 Pirellulales bacterium | reverse complement strand
AGAAAACGCCAGCAAGTGTGCGTCCACGTGGGGACCGTAGTGATCGCGCAGCAGCGGCAGCAAGTTGTGGCGAATAAAATTGCGTTTGTAAGCTTGATTCAAGTTGCTGGAGTCTTCGCGAAAACCTTGACCTAGACTGCGGAGATACTCAAGGATCTCCGGGCGCTGGCATTTGAGCAACGGCCGTACCAGGACCAATTCGTCCGCGAGCGGGCGTAGTCGAGCAGGAGTGGCCACGCCGGAGAGGCCGGTGCCACGGCATAGGTTATGTAACATCGTCTCAATGCGGTCATCAGCAGTGTGGGCCGTGACGACATAGCGTGCTCCGATTCGATAAGCCAGTTTGCTGAAAAAATCGTAGCGGGTCTCACGCGCGGCTTGCTCTGACTTTGCCACAGTAGCATTCGGACGCTCGTCAGCGCGGCCGACCGTTAAATCGACCTTCAGACGCGCGCACAACTGACGCACGAACTCCTCGTCACCGTCGCTCTCCGCCCCACGCCACTGGTGGTTAAAATGGACCGCGTGCAACCACTGGGCGCGTGGAGTTGTCTGCGTCAAAGCCCGCAACAATGCGACACTATCAGCGCCTCCGCTAACAGCGATCAGGATGCGCGTCTCGCCCCAAACCGCAATCGGCCAACTAAGGAGGAGTGATTGTTCGAGCGCGTGCATGGTGGAGCGAGTGTGTTCGCATGTCAACGGTCAGTACAGAGTTACTTTTCGGCCAGCTTGCGAAGCACCGTGGGAAGAATACCGCCGTTGTAGTAATAATCTAGCTCGACTGGAGTATCGATCCTCACGGAGACTTCGAATTCCGTGGTCTTACCACTCCGCGCCGTAGCTCGCACACCCAGTTTGCCACGTGGGGCCAGAGCGGTACGCGAGTCGGTGCCGATATCAAAAGACTCTTCACCCGTCAAACCGAGCGTCTGCCAAGTTTGACCGTCGAGGAATTGGAGCGGCAAAATACCCATGCCCACCAGGTTACTGCGGTGGATTCGCTCGTAGCTGGCGGCGATCACGGCTCGAACGCCGAGCAAGAGAGTCCCTTTGGCAGCCCAATCGCGGCTGCTGCCGGTGCCGTATTCTGCACCTGCAAGCACGATCAAGGGTGTATCTTTGGCTTGGTACAGCATCGATGCATCGTAGATCGACATCGTTTCGCCGGTCGGTAGATGCTTGGTGTAACCACCCTCGATACCAGGGACCATTTGATTGCGGATACGGATGTTGGCGAACGTGCCACGCACCATGACGCGATCATTACCGCGGCGTGATCCATAACTGTTGAAATCCACTGGTTCAACGCCATGTTCCATCAGGTACTTGCCGGCGGGACTATTCTTGGCAATCGAGCCCGCGGGCGAAATATGGTCGGTAGTCACTGAGTCGCCGAGGACGGCCAAGCAGTAGGCGCCCTGAATCGGCTTCGGCAGCGTGGCGTCGGCGGTGATGCCTTCGAGAAACGGCGGTCGTTGAATGTAGGTGCTAGCGTCCATCCACTGATAAAGCGCACCGGTCGTGACTTCGATGGCATTCCATTTCTCGTTTGACGTAAAGGCATTCGAGTATTGTTTCTCAAACATCTCTGGCAGCACGCAGCCGTCCAAGGTCTCCTGGATCTCTTCGCTGCTGGGCCAGATATCGCGCAAGTAGACGGGCTCTCCTGATTTCGCATGTCCAAGGGGTTGTTTTTCGAAGTCAATATCCATCGTGCCTGCCAAGGCGTAGGCGACAACCAGCGGCGGACTGGCTAGATAGTTGGCTCGAGTGAGCGGATTGACGCGGCCTTCAAAGTTGCGATTACCGCTGAGAACGGCGGCGGCGACCAAGTTACCAGCCGTGATGGCGGCAGCGACCTCATCCGGCAGCGGCCCGCTGTTACCAATACATGTCGTGCAGCCATAGCCAACCGTGTTGAAGCCCAGTGCCTCGAGCGGTTTGGTGAGTTGTGCTCGGTCGAGGTAGTCGGTGACCACACGCGAGCCAGGCGCCAGCGAAGTCTTGACGTAAGGATGCACCGTCAGCCCCTTGGCAACTGCGTTTTTAGCCAACAGTCCCGCACCAATCATGACCGACGGATTTGAAGTGTTGGTGCAACTGGTGATGGCAGCGATCACTACCGCCCCGTGACCAATCTTCACGGAGCTACCGTTGGCTTCGACCGTGCCAGTCTTGGCTAGAGCTTCGGCCGACAAACCAAAACCACGTTCGGCGATGGGGGCCGTGAGAGCCTGACTGAACGATTGCTTAACTGATTTTAAGGGAACGCGATCTTGAGGACGCTTAGGACCTGCCAGCGCGGGCTCAACGTCGCTCAAGTTCAGCTTGACAACTTTGGTGTAAGCAAGTGTTGGGGAACTGTCGGTGCGGAACAAGCCTTGGGCTCGCATGTAGGCTTCCACCAGCGCCACCAACTCGGCTGAACGGCCGGTGCGCCGCATGTAGCGCAGCGTTTCGTCGTCGACCGGGAAGTAGCCCATGGTGGCACCATATTCAGGCGCCATGTTGGCGATGGTCGCCCGATCAGCCAGCGACATTCGCGAGACACCCGGCCCGAAGAATTCGACGAACTTACCGACAACACCTTCTTTGCGAAGCATTTCGGTAACTTTCAGGACCAAATCCGTGGCTGTGGTGCCGCGGGGCAATACGCCATCGACTTCGAAGCCCACCACTTCAGGCATCAGCATGTAGAGCGGTTGCCCCAGCATGCCCGCTTCGGCTTCGATGCCACCAACCCCCCAGCCCAAAACGCCGAGCCCGTTGATCATGGTCGTGTGGCTATCAGTACCGACCAGCGTGTCCGGTAGGGCAACCGGACCAGCGTGATCCTGGCGCACGAAAACCCCTTGAGCCAGATACTCGAGATTGACTTGATGTACGATACCCGTATTGGGCGGCACGACGCGGAAGTTATCGAAGGCTTGCTGACCCCAGCGAAGGAATTGATAACGTTCTTGATTGCGTGCGAATTCGATTTCCACGTTGCGAGCGAGGGAATCCAGGCTGCCAAACGAGTCGACTTGCACGGAGTGATCGATCACCAAGTCGACGGGAATCAGCGGATTGATCTTCTTGGGGTCGCCACCAAGTGTTTTCATGCCGTCGCGCATGGCGGCCAAGTCGACCACGCAAGGTACTCCGGTAAAGTCCTGCAGCACCACGCGGGCGGGCAAAAAGGGGATTTCTAGCTCGGCGGGCTTGGCAGGATTCCAATTCGCGAGGTTATGCACATCCTGCTCACTGACGATATAACCGTCGCAGTTGCGCAAGACCGCCTCAAGCAAAATGCGGATCGAGAACGGAAGTCGCGAGATCTTGCCAATCCCCGCTGCCTCCAACTTATGCAAGTTGTAAAAACCAATGGGACCGTGGGGGCCTTGGAAGGTATCTCGGGCGGCGAATGGATCTTGCTTCAACGCTTGCTGTGCCATGAAATCTCTCGGAAATTCTTGCTAACTTTGAAGTTACCGACGAAAGTGCGATATTGTAGCTTGGCCACGTCTGATTGTCTCCAGCCCGCAGAGATACAGCCCGCAGAGATAACGTGCAACTGCGCGCGGGGCGCAGCACAGGGCGTTTGGCAGTGGGCCACTAAGACTTTGTGCTGACCTCTGCGGCAACTGGTTCCAAGGGTGGTTCAGTGCGATTGGTAAGCATCACCCAGGTGGTGGAGCTGAGGATGAGCAACATGCCAACACATCCTAGCGACGAGGGGACGTGGCCTTCGGCGACCCATTTATAGCCCGCGGCCAAAGCAACTTGGCTGAGTCCGATCACGCTGATACGCGCCGGGCGTCCCGCCGAAAAAGCTTTGGTGAGGAAGAGCTGGCCTAACATGGCGGTGACTCCAACGGCCAGTAGTCGCCACTGGCTATCGTTGGCCCGTGGGGTAAAAATCTGCCCTTGCGGCAGGATGGTCCAGGCAGCCAACGAGATGGCAGTGGAGACAGCTGAAAAATGAGTTACCACGGCACGCGGATCCAACTCCTTGACGCGATGCAGGCCAATGAGCGCGACGGCGCTCAGCATGGAAGCCAAGGCAGCCAGCGGAATGGCCAGATGCGGCATGTAGTGCGCATGGGCGCGTGCATCCAAGTTGTCTCCCGTAGCGGCAGAATAGATAAGCCACATCCCCAGGGTGCTGATCGCCAAGGCTATCCAAGTGTCCCGGGTGGGCCAGACGCCGAGCAAGGGCCAACCGAAAACGGCCACCCACAGCGGATACATGCTCGACAGTGACAGGACAACCGCCACATCAAAGTGCGTCATGGAAAAGAAAATACACAGCATCGCAGCACATCCGGCGAGACTGCGCAGCCACAAACTGGCTGGACGAAAAATAGCAAATTTGGCGCGATGATAGAGGACCAGAGTCGCAGCCAAGCAGGTCGCTATGCCACTGCGGACAGCCGCAATCCAAGCAAACGAATATTCTTCGGCGAGCGATTCGGTGAAGAGGCCCATCGCGGCGAAGAATATCGAACCAACCAACATCCACAAATAGGGCAAAGTATTTAGCACTGCGTAATAAACGGAAGCTGGCGTGGTGCTCAGCCGCAATTGACCCAATCAAAGCGTCAATGATAGATTAGCCGAGGCAATCTCACTATTGGCCCTGCCGATCACCCCGAGCCAGAAGTCGTGGGCGCGTTAGCTCTTGCATATAAGCTGCAACTGCTGGAAATTTTACAGCCGCTCCGCGAGCCAATTTACAAACTGACTCGCTACAAGTCGCGACTGTGAAGGCGGCCGCTAACCGCCACGGCTTTGAGACAGTTTGCGATTGCGCCCAAGACAAAGACCATTACACTCACCCGAAGCATACCTTGATGTCCGAAAAGCAGACTCGCGTAGAAGACGCGATACCCCACCGCAAGCCCATGCTTTTGGTAGACGAAATCATTGAACAAACGCCGGATCAAATTCGCTGTCGTAAGACATTTTTGCCTGACGAGTTCTTTTTGCAGGGGCATTTCCCAAATTTCCCGCTTGTGCCGGGGGTAATCCTGTGCGAGTGCGCCATGCAAACGGGGGCGATTTTGTTATCCAGCAAATCGACGCAAGGTGGGGGGGGGATACCAATCGCCACACGCATGGATGGGGTAAAATTCAAACATATGGTGCGACCGGGAGATACCATTGAGATAATTGTCACCTTGAACGAAATTGTCTCGACTGCTTACTTCATGACGGGAAAAATTATGCTAGACAATAAGGTAGTCGCACGTCTTGATTTCGCCTGTAGCGTGGCGAATTCGGATGTCTAGCATCGCTCCTCTCTGCGACTAGCTTCCCGTGCTCGCGCGTTAGGTAGGGAACAGGCTTACCCGTCTGTAGAACGTTCCGTTTGGTATCTCTTGATGGCTGGATGGTTGCTGGTCGTAACCCGGTCAGTGCTACATGGCTAGATCCAAGTGCGCCAAGCGGCGCATGGCCCACGAAAGGTTCCTATGACCTTCGAATCCGAGTCTGCAGCGACCAACCAGATGCGAACGATCTTGGATTCTGCCAGTGTCCAAGTTTTTGTTCTCGACTGGCAATATCGCTATGTCAGCTTCAATCGATTACATGCGGACACAATGCTGTCGACTTGGGGAATTTCCATCGCCGTCGGCATGGACATGGTGCACGACGTGATTCGTGACGATCAGCATCGAGCCAACGTCAAAACCCATTTGGATCGCGCGTTGGCCGGCGCAAACTTTGTGGTTAGGGACGACCATGGAGAGACGGAGCTGAACCGCAGGTTTTACGACGATCATTACAGTCCTATCCGCACTACGCCACAGGAGGTAACGGGAGTTGTCGTGTTCGCGATGGATGTAACGGAACGTGTCCGCTTGAGCGAGGATCACTTGAGATTGGAAAGGAAAGTTCAGCAATCCCGCATGCTCGATCGGCTCGAAGTGCTGGCGAGTGGTATCGCGCACGACATCAATAACTTAGTCGTGCGGGTCGCGCTGAGTGCAGATCAGGTGCGAGCCCAGATTGGTCCCGATCATCCAGCCAATGAGCCATTGGCTACAATTGCCGAAGCTGTCAAACAAGCTGCAGATTTGACGCAACAATTGAGGGCCATCTCGGGTGGCAACTGGGCGTCGCCTGAAATTGTCGATCTCAATGGACTGGTGGCTCAAGCGTCTGACTTGGCCCGCGTCTACCTTGGGCGAGAAACGGAATTGATTATCCGGCCGTACCCAGAACCCCTGTTCGTTCAGGCAGACCCGACGCAGATTCGGCAGGTCATTACTAATCTGTTGATCAATGCAAAAGAGGCTTCGAGCGGCGGGATTTCGATCGTCAAAATCGAAACATGCATGTTGCATGTCGACGCCTTGGTGGAAGCGGACGCTTGCATTCCTGAACAGGTTCCGTCTGGCAATTATGCGGTGTTTTCCCTTCAAGATAACGGCAGCGGGATGAACTCCTTTCAGCTCACCCACGTCTTCGACATCGCGTTTTCCTCGAAGGGTCCTGGCCGGGGATTTGGCTTGTCCGCCGCCCAAGCAATCATTCGACAGCATGCTGGCTTCATCGCAGTAGATAGTCGTGAAGGTGTTGGGACCTCTTTTCGTGTCGGCTTACGTATCATCGCACCAGCTAGCGAAACCCAGTAAGCCCGAGCAAACCCAGTAAGCCCGAGCAAACCCAGTCAGCTCACTAAACTCAGTAAATCCAGTCAGCACCGGCCAGCGCTTCCCGTGCCGTACGGGTAATGCTTTCGACCCACCCGCTGCTAGCGTTGCCATCGTTCGCGCATGGATTCGCGCCATTGTTGCAGCAGCGGAGCGGGAGATGACCAACGTGTGTTATTGTTCGGCGGGGCGTCTCCTACGGCCGCTGCGGGCTGTTCTTGGGCTGCAGCCGCGTCGAGCTTCTCGTTGAGAGCGAACAGATATCTTGCCCAATGGCTGTTGAGTGCCTGCTCGGCAGGAAAGGGATTGTTCTCCCGTAACTTCTCACGCGCTAAGAAGAGCTGTCCGCGAATCTGCACCCGTTCGTCAGGATTGATGAGTGGTTCGTAGGCCTGTATATCGTCCAACCAAATTTTGCCTGGCCCAACCAAATCGAAAGCCACGTGGAGTTCGGCAAGTTCATCGCTGGGCAGGTCGCTGATGTAGAGCACGATCGGTTTGCGTCCCCAGTCGACATTGACTTGATTCGCCTGAGCCGCGGTGCCAAATTGGTGGCTGCGCTGAAAGCGTCGACCGTCGCGCGTTCGACCAATCACTGAGAGCTGCATCAGAATGGGGGAACTGGAGGTAGGTGAAGATCGCACCCATGCTTCGACTGCTAAGCGCCCCGATTCAGGAATTCCTATTTTCTCGCTTTGGATCCACGCGGACACCTGTGCGTTATTGCGATTCTCGAGGGCCAAGCAACTTTGACCGGAGTGTGGCAGCGCGTCCTCGCGACGAATGACGACTTGAGGTAGTGACGAAACAGTCCAGCTGCTTGGTCGCGAGCCGTCGATCCAATTCTCGAAGTCGCCGCCGGGAATCCGCAGTGGACTGGTCTGAGCCGGATCAGCCGCCACAGCCATCAGTCCCTCTAGTTCTTCGACACTCTGGGTGATGCGACTTACCACGGCAGGATCGGGAGAGTGCATCACGCTGTTGATCTGAAATTGAGGGTCGGAGACCCTCACACCCACCATGTCAAAAGGGGGTAGCTCAAATTGCCAGACCGTGCTGCGTTGCAGCCGCTGTGCTTGGTTAAGCGAGCTGGCCGTTAACTGCGTTGCGTTGCCATTAAGCTTGAGCTCGCGACCACCAAGAATTTCCACTAAGCCGTTCGAACTGGCCACGTGAACGTCCATGGTTATCCGCTCGGACCAAGGGGCCGCGTTGATCATCTGCAAATAAGTTACATTACCAACTGCCACGGAACGGACGCGGACGCTGGATTCGCCACTGTCGATATTGAACGTACGCATGGGTACGTTCGGCAGAGCCAGATACGCCTGCCTCAATTGCTGCAGTTTCGGTGAATCGCCTTGGATCGGCATCAATCCACCATCGCCCATGAATAGGGCATCCTCGCGATGCAACAAGGCGACGAGGCTCTGCAGCGACCCGGAGCCGAGAGAGCTGACTTGAGGGTAACACCAAGCGGTGGCGGCAAGGGCACTATGCTGCAACTTGTTCGCCTCGTCGATCGGTACTCCCACAGGTCGTTGTGCAAGCAGCATGCCAGTCGCGTTACCCAGTTCCGCGTTGGCTAAACCGCTGTCGTTGGCAATGCGTGAGAGCCAGGCCTGTGCCAGACCTGATTTGAGTGGGCTCTCCAGTTTTCCGCGGAGTAAGACAATGTTCTGTTGTTTCTTCAAGCGGCTGCCATCCAGGCCGGCCGCCAACCAGTAGTCACTCAAATTGCGCGATTGCATATTCGGATCGACATAGTCACGTTCGGCTGGTCGTCGTTCCAGAATGGGTAGCGGGTTGATCAGCAATTTGGCAGTGCTTTTGGCTTGGCTAATCGCATTGGCCAAACGAATATAAAAACTGGATAATTCGGCGGCTCGCCAGTTCAAATAGCCCAGTCGGATGCCCGCTTGCGTCCCCTCGGCCAACACCTCCCGCGAAGGCAGTTTCGACTGCGTCGCTGCTTCAAATTTTGATAGGGTGGATTCGTCATAACCCCAGCGATCCCCTGCGAAAATCAAGTGCGATGATTCTCCCAGCTCCAAAGCAAGACCGCCGAAACTCGGGTGAGTGGCGTAGCGCGAGCTGATATCGCGGATCACACGCTCGATTTCACTTTGCACCTGCGGGTGCAATGGATTGTACAAAACACGGCGACTGCCTAATTCGGTTTCTGATTTCCACACTGAACCATCAATATTTACTTGATATAAGCCGCCATTTTTGCTGGCTTCGGATTCCCATTTGGCCAGTCCCGGTAAGTGGCTGTTCAGGTCAACGGCCAGCACCAACTGCAATCCGGCGCGATCCAGATGACAGCAGAGCAGTTCCACGAGATCCTTCAATTCCGGTGCGCGGCTGTCCGCATAAAACGTCCCGGTGTCAAACCGTCGCGTGGAGGATAGCGAGGAGGGGAACACGGCAGCGCCGTCGGAGATGACGTTGAAAACCAGGGTGTTGTAGCCCTGGGACTGCATGTACTGAGTGAGACGAGTCGCTGACTGATGCCATGTTAGCCAGCTCTCCAACGGGCGGCGCGTTACCGGATCGATGTTCCGCTGTGCCCCCAGGGCATCGGCGAGCAGCGGCTTACTCAAATACAGTGCAAGCGACCGCTGCCCGGCCGCCGGGGCGCCAGTGGTACCTGACGAGGATGGTTCCGACAAGCGTTTTTCGGACGTCAGTTGCCCGACGTCTAGAGACAATTCGCCAAAGTTGGCCTGCGTGGCAGCGGACGCATTGAGCATCAGCACGTACGGTTGCTCGGAGCGCGGCCAAAAAATAATTTCATGTTCCGTGTAGCCTGTGCGATCGCTCATCTCCGTTGCAATTTGGCGTTCCGTTAAAACGATCCCCGAGTCGACGTTGAGCGAGGTGGGTTCGCCGTTGCGATGAAAATCACGAATGCTGATCACTAGTTGCTGCGCTCGGTCGTTGGGTACACGTACACGCAGTCGATGCGGTTGTCCGGCCTGCGCGATTCGTAATGGGTACGCTTGCCAGGCTCCGGGGGAAAGCGTCAAGTAACCGGCGCCGGCCAACTCGCGACTCCCCTGCGCCCCATGGCTCACCGGACGCTTGGCTGCTTCAGTCATCCCCGCAAACTGTGTCAACGTCTGTGTCGTGCCAAGTGTCGAAATCCAACTCAGCGCCGTCCACCACTGGCTGTTGAGGGGATTTATCGTCGCCACAGGCGTCCAGGTGCTGATCCTGGATGCCCCGCCTGAGTAGTCAAATGTGACACAGTCGAGCCGCCGTGTTAGGACCACCCCACTGCTCACCAAATTAGGCAAAAAACGTTTGCGCTGCAGTGACATTTCGATTGTGTAGGCACTCTCAATCGTCGGCATAGATAGCTCAATGCCATTTGAAGTAAAGTTGCCTTGTGGATCGATCGATACTCGAACTTCGGTGCTCCCAACGATTGCATCCGTGCCTTCATCCACAACCGTGGTGGCGAGCAGGTAATCACCCGCGGGTAAGCCACAGTGGTAACCGCTCGCCGTAGCATGCCAGGACGCTCCAACCGCCAATATACCGGTTGTCGAAGAGGACTGAACGCGAATGCGGTCGTGCATTTGACGCTCTGCAGCCAGCCGACTTCCGTGGCTGTCGAGCGGTCGAATCCAATTACCCTGCAAAATTTCGTTCAGCGGCAGTGTGTGTTCAACAGGCTGATTGGTAATCGCGTCGTCGATGCGAAACGTCAATTGGCTATCAACGTTTCCGTCGATCATTAGGTCGACGCCGCCGAAGGTACTCAGGCTGTGTGATTCAATTTTAAGAGTCGCCGGTCCTGAATTGCTGATGGCTCCCACGGAGTCGGGTTGCAAGCTCAGATTGCGAACCACGTTCAGCGTTCCAGAGTCAATGGTGATGCTGCCGCGAAAGGCACGCGGTTTTCCACCCCCCCAAACGATGCGCAGTTCAAAGCTGAGTTTATCCGCCGCGGCGGCTGTGGATTCTATGGCTCGGTCTTGGCCCGGCAGACGGGTGGTCAAACTGCCGATCGCAACGGCCAATAAAAAAGGCACCCACGTGACCACAAATGAATGCACCGGAAATCGCGTTGGCAAGGCTGCCGGAGCCAGCATTCCAAAGCGCACACCGATCTCAGCAATGGAACGAGTAAGCGTTTCCACACTCTTGGTGAACAATCTGGTTCGAGGACTACCGTGTCCGACAAACATGCGTGCTGACTTGCAAATCGGTGAAAAAGGAGACTCCGCTAAGATTCCTTTACCAGAGTTTGCCTGGGCTGCCCACACCGATTTTTTGAGAATGCAAGCAAAGGATTGGCTCCCAACACGGTAACTTATTTTGCGACGAAGCCTAAGGTTCTCAAGCACGCCCCTGGGGTTCTCAAGTGGGACCCTGGGGTTCTCAAGTGGGACAAAGTGCTAGCATCGTCGGGAGCGGTACCGCTGAATCAGGTTGTTGGTGGAACTGTCATGCTCGAGCACTGGAGTGTCGCGAGATTCCAGTTCCGGTAATATTTGTTGGGCGAGTGCCTTACCCAGCTCCACTCCCCACTGATCAAAGGGATTGATGCTCCAAATGGCACCTTGGGTGAATACGATGTGTTCGTAGAGGGCCACCAAGGCGCCCAGTATCTGCGGTGTGAGTCGATCGGCAAACAGGGTATTCGACGGACGATTGCCTTCGAAGACTCGATGAGGGACCAGCCACGTGGGCGTCCCCTCCGCCTGAACCTGCGCGGCAGTCTTGCCAAAAGCGAGCGCTTCAGATTGCGCCAGCACATTGGCTAGCAAAATGTCATGATGACGCCCCAGCGGCGTCAGTGCTTGTGCAAAGACGATGAAGTCGCAGGGTATTAATCGTGTACCCTGATGTATCAACTGGTAAAAGGAATGCTGGCCATTGGTCCCGGGCTCGCCCCAGTAAACCGGGCCTGTATCGCAGCCAACCGGACTGCCGTCGAGCGTTACGCTCTTGCCGGTGCTCTCCATGGTCAATTGTTGCAGGTAAGCTGGAAATCGCTTGAGATAGTTTTCGTAAGGCAACACGGCGGTCGACTGCGAATTGAAGAAATCGGTGTACCAAACGGTTAACAAGCCCATCAGCACCGGCAAATTCTGCTCCAGTGGCGCCGTGCGGAAGTGTTCGTCCATCTGGTGGAAACCCTGCAGCATGGCGAGGAAATTTTCCGGTCCGATGGCCAACATCGTGGAGAGCCCAATGGCAGAGTCCATCGAATAACGGCCCCCAACCCAATCCCAGAATCCGAACATGTTGGCGGTGTCGATGCCGAAGGCTGAAACTCGTTCGGCACTGGTCGAAACGGCCACGAAGTGCTTGGCAACCGTGGCGGCTCCGCCACCCAGTCCGGCTAGTAGCCAGTCGCGAGCGCTCTCCGCATTGCTCATCGTCTCCAGTGTCGTGAAAGTCTTCGAAGAGACAATGAACAGAGTTTCTGCCGGATCCAGGTCGAGCGTGGCTTCGACGAGATCAATCCCGTCCACGTTCGAAACAAAACGAAAATTCATCGACCGCTGGCTGTAATGCCGAAGCGCTTCGTAGGCCATCACGGGACCAAGGTCCGAACCGCCGATGCCAATATTGATAACATTTTTGATGCGTTTCCCAGTGTGGCCCCTCCACTGACCACTCCGCACGCGATTGACAAATTCGGTCATTTTGTCCAAAACCGCATGCACTTCCGGTACGACGTTCCTACCATCCACCAGGATCGAAGCATCGCGCGGCGCCCGCAAGGCAACGTGAAGTACCGCCCGGTTTTCGGTGATGTTGATCTTGTCGCCGCGGAACATGGCGTCAACG
>JBBQRC010000057.1:0-12479 GCA_038215215.1 Pirellulales bacterium | reverse complement strand
AGGCAGCCATCAAGTAAGCAGCTGAACCTTTTTCGGACGGTTCCGAGCGATTATTAGGCAGATCCAGAGAAACGTCAACTCTCGACTTGCTGTTCTCCCAAGACATCCTTGATCCAGACCTGTTGAATCAGCACTAACGAGGCGGCTAACAGTGGTGTCGCGACCATCAATCCCAAGAAGCCAGCGATCGCCCCCATAATGGCTTGGAACGCAATCAGGAGAGCTGGCGGAATTGACGTTTGATGCTGTTGAAGCAAAGGGGTGATGACGTTACTCTCCAACAACTGCGACGCCGCATAAAGGACGACCACCCAGCCGACAGTTGATAGCCCTTGCGGTAAGGCCAGCAGCACGGCAAGGAACAAGCCAGTGACTGCTCCAATATTGGGCACAAAGGTCAGCAGCCCAGTAATTACACCCACCGTAACCGCCATGGGCACTCCCAGCACGAACAAGGCTGCCGCCGTTCCGCCGCCTGTTATCAGCATCGTCCCGAAGCGCCCCATCAGCCAACTAAACAAAGTATCACTCATTTGGTCGAGCACTTCTTTCACGCGGGGTCGGCGAGCGAGGGGAAAAAGCCTCGCAAATCCATCCCGATAAAGTTTCGGGTCTACCGCGATGAAAATCCCAACGAAAAAGATAATACCAATGTTGGCAATCAACCCTAGCGTCGTTGATGCGATCCGATTGAGTACAGAAAAGACTTTGCCAGCGGCGGATTGTAGAATTTTGGCCGATGGAGCAGACGACTTGCCGCTTTTCCCGCTGTCGGACGCTTCACTCTTCGAAGCATCATTCTTTGACGCATCATTCTTTGACGCATCATTCTTTGACGAATCGTTCTCTGGGGACTGTGAATCGCTGCCTGTGTTTTGGGAGGTTGACTCACGTTGATTCGCATTCGGCGACGTGACCTTCGCCTGGCCAGCAGTCTCTTGCTGCTGGTCGAGCAGCAGCTCTTGGGCATAAGGAATTCGTTGGAATGCACCCATCGCCAGTGGGTACTCTTCAAGCAGTTTTACGAGTTCATCTGCGCCTTCGTCCAATTTTTGGGACGTTGCTTGCAACCGATCGTAAATTTTGGCGCCCAACAAAGCAAAACCACCGATCAGGATCAGCAGCAGAATCGAAGTTACCAACGCTAAATTCCAACCGTAGCCAATGGGTAGGTAGCGATTGGCAAGTTGGCTTGTTTTAGTCAAGAAGACGCTAAAGAGCACTCCTAGAAATATTAATAAAACAAAATCCAACGCGAGTACTAGCACCGTAGCCAGTGCGACGACGGCGGTCGTGGCCAACAGGAGAATTCCAATCGCCTTGGCAGTCTGATGAAGTGAAATCAAATTTATGTTCCTAAACTAATGGCAGCTGTAGTCACTCGCCACTCTCCGCTTTTTCAACGAATCGACCTTGGATCGCACGGAGTACTCCAAGGATTAATAGCGAAAGTAACGCGACACAAAAGACGATCCCATGCATTCCTAATCCAGCTGCTGTTCCAATGCCCGCAGCCACCCAGATGCTGGCCGCAGTGGTAATACCCTCGACATTACCGCGTGAATGAATAATCGATCCGGCTCCCAGGAACCCCACACCGCCGACGATCCCCGCAACGACACGTGTTGGATCAATTTGCAGGTTCGATTGTTGACTGAGATCTTTGATCATTTCCATCGCCACCAGGACGAACGTCGCCGCACCGAGGGACACCATCATATGAGTGCGAAGACCTGCGGGCTTGTCTTGAGATTCCCGCTCCCAACCGAGCAATGCGGCCGCGATGACTGCAATTGTCAAACGCAAGACCGAAACAAGCGGAATCCAACTATAAATTTCCTCAACTGACACGACTCATCTTCCATACCCATATGTAAATTCATTGCGCGCCCCCTTTCGCTATTGCTGGGCGGAAGTTGAAAGGGCGTGGTCCCTAAACCTGCGTAATCGTGAACTGGCTTGCTCCGTTGCATTATCTGTGCCGGTCCGCGCCGCGATCAGCCATATCCGCCAGCATTGGCCGACGAACGATCAGGCTGGTCGCAAATAGGTCAACGATCATCGTGTGTACCCGTTAGTTGCACAACCTGTCGACGGCTGGTGAGCTATTGAATCGTTGTTGGGCCCGTCAGGGTTCGCCCCACTCTTCAGTTGGCCGGCGGCAAGTTGGAGGGAAGTGATCGATCCATGGCATAGGCTTTGCTTCACCGCCCCTCCAAGAGAATGAAGAATCTGATTTACTTAAAGGCTAGTTTCATGTCCGACCTCACCTATCGCTGCCCGCTGTGTCACAAACCAGTGAAAGTCGCAGCGGCGCTGGTGGGTGGGCAAATCGATTGTCCCCATTGCCATCGAGCGATCAAAATCGAAGCACCGACAGCAGAATTGATTGAAGGTACAGACTTGGACGATGGCACAGCAGATAGAGTGGCTTCGCCCTTGGACTCAGAAGAGTTGCTCCGTGTCGTTCATCCGGTGATGTTTCGAGCGCATCCATTCTGGTTTATTTTGCTGTTTGGCTGCTTTGTGGCTGGCCTTATCATCGCCGCTGGAGGCGGCTTCTTCGAATTCCCTTGGGAAAGGTCGGTCGGTTGGATTCTCGGCGGAATCGTCGCGACGATTGGCGGCCTGGGTCTCGTCTTCTGGTGGCTGAAGACCAGGACATTGACACTGGAGGTGACCAGCAAGCGAACGCGGCTAATTCGCGGTTTCATCGCGAAATCGACCTCGGAAGTGAAACACGACGATGTGCGTAATATACAGGTCAATCAATCGATGGTTGGACGTCTGGTCAATGTAGGTGGACTCGCGATCAGCAGTTCAGGGCAAGACGATTTAGAAATCAACGCGAAGGGACTACCAGGCCCGAATCAAATTGCGGAACTGATCCGCGACCGGCAGTAAGCTCCCAAGGCAAGCGATGATGAGTTGAAACGCGATCATACTTGCTGCGTGCCTTCGTCGAGTTTTTCCGACGTCGCTTGCAAGCGATTATGAATCTTATTGCCAGGTAGAGCGACTCCTTCGATCAAGACCAGCAACAGGAGAGTCGCTACCCGCGCCAAGTTCGAACTGTAGCCAATCGGCACGTAGCGGTTTGCCAGTTTGCTCGTTTTTTTAAGAAAACGCTGGGCAGCACTCGTGGGAAAATGAACACCAAGTTTCAGTCAATGCCCATTTCGTTCCAAGTGCGTTGGAAACTGATTGTCTCCAGTTCGCCCTCGGGATCATGTGCGATCGCCTTCATCGCTGGGTCAATTAGCGTTTCGATCCACTGCCCAAAGAACATTTCAGGACGCCATTCCGAATAACGGTCGAACGCCAGCATGAACGTTTCCTCGACCATATCCCCGATAGTGAATCGAGTTCCAATCATAGCCTCGATCTGCGGAAAACGTTGCACCCAACGGCCAATTCGGTTGCGCAGGCTTTCTTCGATCGGATACATGGCTTTGCGGAATTCGGTGTAGTTTCCACTTTCGACGGCGGCAACTACCTGCGGGCCATCCATCCGACGGTTGGGTTCGACCTCCATCGTCGTCCCTGCCGCAATACGCGCTTGTTCGGGATCGCCAGACATCGTCCCTTTGTAGTGCTCGATGCGGCGGATCATCTTCTGAACGCTCTTTTCCAGACTCGGTTCCCAAGCCTCACTGACATCACCCGTGGCGAAGGTTTGACCAGGCAGAACCAATGCCAGCTTGACCCTATACTCCTCGCTGTGGGAGCTGTATTCGAGGTTGATATGCAGAATTTGCGTGGGAAAGTCCTCTATGAGTGGCCGGATGCGATCAACCTCCGCAGCGATAGCTTGCGTTTCGACATCCGTCGGCGCAAAGCCTTCCACGTCAAGGTCGGAATCGAATGAGGGGGCAGGAAATTTCATGATAGAACCTCGGGTGAGCGGTTGGTTGAACAGTGCGAGCAGACCGCTATCAGAGAACTCCCTCGATTTGAACTAAAACCGAGCGGGCGAAAGCGATCAGTCACCAGTTCCACTGCAGTGGCAAACGATGTGCCGTTTTCCGACCGTCGGACAACGGCTTAAGCCCAATGGCACTCACTTTGTGAACCGAAAGCGCTAGCTTCGGCCCGGACTGGCCTAAAATGCACTCAAAACTGAGGCCCCGCGGCGCCTGAGGTTCACTTGGGAACAAAGCGAGTGCCATTTGCCTTGCGCCTGAATCATTTGAACACTAGGACGAGACGGGATTCACTAACGAATGCGCTAGTGACCGTCGATCGCGAGGAGCGTTTGAAGAACAGAGCTGAGTCTGTCAACCACCGCGGTTTGCCTTGGGAAATTGGCATACGCTTTGCATTGATTTTTATACTTAACCGACCAACGCTCACTCAAAAGGTGTCACCATGACGCCCATGAAAGCCAACTCATGAGTACCACCAACCCACAAATCGACGCGCAATTGGATAAACTTGCCGAGTTGTGTTGCCAGTCGCTCGACGGAGAGCAATCAATTGCAAGCGAGGACTCTGACGCCCTTCTCAAAGCGATGTTGATGAGCGGCTATGCCCGGATGGAAGGCCGATCGTTGCAGCAAGATATCGAGACTCGTGTCAAAGATAAGTGTCGAGACTCGGCAATGCACCGAGGAGGTGAGTTATCAGCGATGACGGCCGAGCTTTCTAGAAAATTCAGTGAGATGAAGCGATGGGAATCGCGGCAGCCAGAAGATCGCGCCAAGCCGCAAGCGGCCAACATCAGTGCGGTGACAGACTCGTAGCAGCGATCGAATAGCGAGGCGGGAGTATCGCTAGAGCTACGGCAACTCGGCAGTCCGAAAACCTTAACGACTTTGGCGATAAGTGGTCGCGGAGACTTTAGCCTATCAACTGAAAGGAGCGACATGTCCATGCAACGCCCCGCCGTGATCGTGACTGGCAGTTCGGGTTTGCTCGGTAATCCCGTCTGCAGGCACCTTGTCGCTGCCGGCTACCAAGTCTTTGGATTCGACCGCGTGGGTTGCCCTGAACCGCCCAAGGATCTAGATCACATGCGTGATATCGAATGTGATCTGTCAGACTCGGCATCCGTCCGGGCAGCGATGCAAAAGGTCCATCAATTGACGAACGGGAAACTGGCGAGCGTCGTACACATGGCCGCCTACTACGACTTTTCGGGTGAAGACAGCAAGCTTTATCAGGAAGTCACTGTCAACGGCAGTGATCGGCTGCTCAACCAACTTAAAGATTTTGAGTGTGAGCAGTTCGTATTCACCAGCACGATGCTCGTTCACGCTCCATGCGCCGTCGGAGAACATATTAGCGAGGGCGACCCTTTAGAAGCGAAATGGCCATACCCGCAAAGCAAGATTGAAACCGAGCGACTGATCCGAGACGGTCACCCTCGTGTTCGTAGCGTGTTTTTGCGAATCGCCGGTATCTATACTGACGAAGGTCGACAGCCGACGATTGTCCAGCAAATCAAACGGATCTACAAAAAGGACTTCCAAAGCCACTTCTTCCCTGGCGATACCGCTACAGGTCAATCGGCAGTCCATTTGGACGACGCAGTCGACGCAATCGTGCGCACTGTCGAAAGGCGTAACCTGATTGAACCCAGAACAGCCATCTTGATCGGTGAAGCTGATCCCGTTTCATATCACGAGTTGCAATCCATGATCGGCAAGCAGTTGTACGGTGACAAGTGGTCGACTTACTATGTACCGCCTTCGTTGGCCAAGGTCGGTGCCACAGTCATGGACACATTAGCGTCTTGTTGGTGTTGTGCCAAACGTTTGTGATCGGTCAATGGTGTTTTCTATGTTTGGTAACCGCCGCTATTTCTGTACTATTGGTGTACTGGGCATGGGACGAAATCCGTGTGTCGTTGGCTTACCTGCGGATTGTCTGGACCGAGCACCATGACTCGCGGTTACTATGGGATGCGTTTTGGGGGAATCGCAATGAGAAGCTTGACGCGGCGGGTGAGCAACTTCTGTCACGCGAGGTGAGTTGATGTGGGGACGAGTGATCGAGATCATGACAGCGGTTTGGTTGGCGGTCAGTCCGTTCATTTTCCGCGTGCAGTCCAACGCAACGCTGCTGTGGGCCGACTTGGGTATCGCACTATATGATCTGCGTTTTTTCAGGCTTGTCGTACTGGCACCCTACTCGCCATGCGCATTTGCTGATCTTGCTCGTTTCAGTGGGATTGGTCGTGTGGGGCCGATTTGCAGTGTTGCCTCCCCCACCAGCTCACCAGAATCACATCTTCGTGGGTTTGTTCGTGATGATGATCGCATTGATTCCCAATGATGCATCACGGCCACCCAAGGTTTGGCGTCGAGACGTAGACCAGTTGCCCCATGAATGACCAACCAGTAAACCCCTAAACCCCGAAGTCAGTAGGACTATGATGCACAAGTCTAATCACCTATCCCCGATACTTTATGCGCTAGCTGTTGTGGCATTGATGTTGGGCTGCGGACAACAATCGGTCAGCAGTGGCAACATAGAAGACGCTGTACAGGTAGCTAGTAGGGGTCAGGAAGTCACAAATGCCGAGAACGATGCTACCGCCGTTCTTGCTGGTGGTTGCTTTTGGTGCGTCGAGGCCGATTTTCAGAAGCTGCCTGGTGTCACCGATGTTGTATCGGGATACAGTGGCGGCACAACGGACGATCCCACATACGAAAACTACGCTGCGGGCGATCACGTCGAGGTGGTGAAAGTGACCTATGATCCAACGCAAGTGACCTTTGCCGGTCTGGTCGAGTGGCTGATCAAACATAGTGATCCGACCGATGGCCAAGGCTCGTTCGCTGACCGCGGTCCGCAATATCGTCCGGTGGTCTACTATGAAACTGAGGCCGAGAAGCAGGCCGCTGAAGAAGTGATCGACGCCGTCAACAAGATGAACGTATACGACCAAAAACTGGCGTTGGAAGTCGCGTCACAGCCGAAATTTTGGCCTGCTGAAAACTATCACCAAGACTATGCCAAGAGAAGTTGGGTGAAGTACGATTTCTATCGCTACAAGTCGGGGCGCGATGCGTTCATCGAGAAACACTGGGGCGACCGTGCTAAAAAACTAGAGTTGACAAACTCGACTCCGAAAGACAACGCCAACGCGGAAAAAAACGTGACCGGTGCCGCGGTTGATCAGGCATCCGCGAAGAACACCAGCGAAACAAGGGACGCCGACAAACCATGGGATGATTTCCGCAAGCCGTCACCGCAGCAACTTAAGAAAAAACTCACCGACGTTCAATACAAAGTCACCCAGGAAGACAGCACCGAACCCGCGTTCCAAAACAAGTTTTGGGACAATAAGGAAGCTGGAATCTACGTCGATCTTATTTCAGGCGAACCGTTGTTCTCTTCGACTGACAAGTTCAAGTCGGGAACAGGTTGGCCTTCGTTTGTGCGACCATTGGACAAGAACTTTATCGAGCTGCGTGAGGATAACACACTGCTGACAACGCGCACTGAAGTGCGATCCAAGATCGCCAATTCACACATCGGTCACGTGTTCAATGATGGACCACCAGACCGTGGCGGACAACGCTGGTGCATGAATTCCGCCGCTTTGGAATTTATCCCCAAGGATAAGATGAAAGCCGCAGGCTACGGTGAATACCTGCCTTTGGTCGGCCCGCCCAAGGAAACGAAGTAACCCCGAATCTTTTTTTTCATCCTTTAACGAAAGAGCTTCCCATGCCATATGTAGAACCACTCAAAACCTCCGATGCACCGCCGAAATCGCAGCCGATCTTGAAGGCGATCGAGGAAAAGTTCGGCAAATCGATGAACATCTTCAGCACCGCGGCGTACCAACCGGATGTGCTAGGCGGAATGACCCAAATCAACGACGGCATTCGCAACGATTTACCCGAAAAACTGCGCGAACTGGCCTATTTGAAGTCGTCCCAAGTGAACCAGTGCGACTATTGTTCGCACTACCACAAACAGGCGGCAGAAAAAGCCGGTGTCAGTGCGGAGCAATTGAAGGCGATCGATAATTTCCAAAGCAACAATCTGTTTGACGATCAGGAAAAGGCCGTGCTGGCCTACGCGCAGCAGCTAACTGAGACAGCCAAAGTCGATGCCGCAAATGTCAAAAAACTCAAAGAATTTCTTAATGACAAACAACTCGTGAGTTTGGCCGGTGCTGTCGCGCTAGCCAACTTCACCAATCGCTTCAATCATGGCTTGGATATTCAATTGCCGTGAGTACCTCCAAGCAGTTTGATTTGATCGTCATCGGGACGGGGCCTGCCGCAGGCACAGTGGCCAAGAAATCGGCAGAGGCTGGCAAATCAGTCGCGGTCATCGAGGCCCGGGAGTACGGAGGTACGTGCGCGTTACGCGGGTGTAATCCCAAGAAAGTCTACTCGAACGCCGGAAACTTGGTCGATCAGGCTCGGCGCGCCGAGGGCAAGCTCGCTTGTTTCCGCCAAGCCACCATTGACTGGTCGCAGCTACTCGCATTCAAACGTGAATTCACTCAGCCAGTGCTGGACAAGAGCGAAGCTTCGTTCGAAAAGCGAGGTATCGCGACCTTTCACGGAACTGCGAAATTTACTGGCCCATCAACCATTGAGGTCGATGGTCAATGGCTGGAAGCTGAACGCATTTTCATCGGTACCGGTGCGCGTCCCGTAGACTTAAAGATCGACGGCGAGAAATATGTCACACGCAGCGATGAGTTTCTTGAACGCAGCGTGATGCCCGACCATGTCACGTTCATCGGCGGTGGATATATCTCCATGGAGTTTGCCCATGTCGTCGCTCGGTTCGGAAGTAAAGTGGAGGTGGTTGACCACAACGATCGACCACTACAAACATTTGATGCGGATTTGGTGGCGCAACTGACTCGTTGGTCTAATGGTATCGGCATCCAGTTCATGCCGAATTCCAGCGTTGTTGCCGTTGGGAATGACGGCGGAGACATGCTGCACGTTGAAATTGAATCCAATGACGGGCAGCGTCAATCGACAACGACCAAGCTAGTTGTTCATGGTGCGGGTCGTGTTCCGAATATCGACGAATTGGATCTCGATGCAGGTCAAGTTCGCTACAGCCAGCGAGGCGTAACGGTCGACGAGTTCATGCGCAGTGTCTCGAATCCGCGTGTCTTCGCAGCGGGTGATTGTGCCGACCACGGACAGCCGAAACTGACGCCAGTCGCCAACGAACAGGCGCGCATCGTCGTCAAGAACTTATTCAGTGCATCGCCTGAAAAACTACCGGACTACGGCGTCGTTCCGCAGGTTGTCTTCACATCGCCCTGCTTGGCCGCCGTCGGAATGTCCGAGGCAGAGGCAAAAGAACGGGGACTCGATGTTGACGTTCGCTACCAAGACACATCGACATGGGGGTCGGTGCGTAAAACAGGCCAAGACTGTGCCGCTTACAAAATCTTGATCGACCAGCAGACGGACCAAGTGCTGGGTGCTCATTTACTCGGTCCGGCAGCCGAGGAAGTTATCAATCTGTTTGCACTTGCGATGAAGTTTAAGTTAACCGCCACCGATCTCAAATCGACCCTGTTCGCGTACCCCACGTTCGGAGCCGACGTGCGGAGAATGCTGTAATGAACGTCTGTCCCACAAGTCGCGGTGATCGTAGGTGTGTTAATGGCGATTGCAAGCGTTGGTGTACTCATTTTCTTCATCCACCACGTTCCCGAATCGATGCGCCCCTACGTGGCCACTGATCGAACCGCGTCGATAAAAATGATGGAAATGATCGGCAACCTCGTCGTCGTGGTGGATTCCAAGCGCTCGCGTCGACTGCTGGTTCGATTCGCCTGTTCGCTGCGTCGCGAGTGCCGTGAGGCATTGCCCGATCATCGCGCAATCGGTTTCCTCGACGCGCTTTACCGTAAATTGCTGAGGTTGTTCGAAGATGACACTGTTCGCGCGCGAGCCAAGAAGTCTGGCGATTGGATGACCAAGCCAATCGTTTAACGGCAAGCCCCGTACCGCTATGGATCATACCACCGAAGTCCTGATTCTGAACTGGGTACGCCATTTGCATTTCGGTTGAACCCATGTCGACGGCAAGTGGGGCCCGCTTTGAATTTGGGGTAGTGAAACTCGCCCAATGTTCCGTATTGGTGGTTTCCAGCCGCCAGTGCCACGGATAGCCGCGTTGAACGCCGCGGCTGGAAGCAACCACTACTTAGTCTGCGCTGTTCATTTAGATCCACGCGGTCAATAGCCGTGGCTACTTCCATTGAAAATTAAAATGAGCCTTTTCACAACAGTCATGGACGATTACCGCACACTTCGCAAGGGCATCCCAGGTCGCCGTTTGCGCAACTACGTTGACAAGCGGCGTGGACGACAAGGCGGTCGCTTCAGTGTTGGTCGAGTCCTTCGCTTTGCCGGCGGTCTCACGCTGATTGTCATCGGGCTTGGCGTCGGCTGGTTGCCCGGCCCTGGCGGCTTTCTGGCGATCATTGGTCTCGCTATGATCGCCATAGAGATTCCAATCATTGCTGACACACTGGATCGCTTCGAGTTGCTGTGTCGACGGATCGTCCGTAGCGTCAAACACTTCTCCTGCAGGAGTCGTTCTTCGCAGATCAAATATTCGAAAGCGACCCTCAATAGCGATGAGCAATCGGATAATAATCGCGGCGACAGTTAGAACGCAACATCCGTTTTATGTTGGCTACCTACGGTCGCCAGAGGTAACGTAAAGGTCGAGCGTGGGTTGTTGGCAATTTTTTCATTGCCATCGCCCCACCCTTCAACGAAATCGTTAATTCGCAAGCCGCAGGCGTCGTTGGGACCGCCAACCGACACCTACGGCTTGCAGCTAAAAGAGAAGTGAGCTGCAGTCGGCTTACTTCCAAACGTACCACAATCCGAGTTATTGAGCTGGGGATAAGTCGATGAATTACTGGATCAATAATCCCCATCCAAGGCTGATGACGCAGAGGCAATTGTTGGAGTTAACGGCTATTGCGAAAAAAACTCATTGAAAGCAGAGGTCCGGATGACCGCGTTTCAATCGTGATAGCTGACGAACGAACCGAGGATTCGCCAGCGATCGGGCACGTCATTTGCGATCAACCAACTTGCCATCGGTGTCCATACGCTGCCTGGCCATTGCGTTGCTTGCATAATCGCTCTCACGGCGATCGTAATCGTACGCATTCGAGTCGTCGAGAATGCGACTGGCTTTGGCGCAGTTCGCCTTGCCTGCCTTGACGGTCACGACAGTCCGCCCATTGTTGAATTCACTTTCGTAGTATTCAGCCTCATTTTCGGGGATTCCAAGGCCGACCATCGCGCCGATCAGGCCACCCGCGGCGGCGGTACCAGCGGCACTGGCGGCGACTGCGGCTAGAACCCCACCGGCGATCACTGGACCGATCGCCGGCAAGACGCCGGCCACGATGCCAAGCCCCCACAGTGCGCCAACCCCGAGGCCACCGGCGGCACCAATCGCCGCGCCCTCCCCAGACATGTTGCCTTCGCTTTGTTCTTGATAGGAGCCGTCGAGATCTTTGGCGGCGATGCCGATTTGTTCATCGGTGAAGCCAGCATCCTTCAAATCGCGAACGGCCCGCTGAGCCTCCGCGTGAGAATGGAAAACGGCGACCGCAGTTTCGCGGTCGGTGCGTGTGCTGGACCCGTGTGTTGTTTGCATAGCCATTTGGGCTGTCCCTTGAAAAAGTGTTACTTAAATGCCAAGCGAAAGTTGGCGGGTATCGATAGTCCTACGGAAGCATTCGCTGTGCCGCGCGTAGCCACATGAAAACTTGGTCGCTGATTTGTGTCGTCAAAGCAATTATATGTTTAGCTACCTACCAAGCTGAACGCTGACCGCTCATGTCGATTGCATAGCAGCAAGAAATATTGGCCCACAGGACGTCATTCCGCATAACGCCGACGACGCCTGCGCGCGCCGCTAATTGATTGGCTATTCCAAGAGGCGGCTTCTTCGATCAACCGCATAGGTTTGAAAGACGTCCGAACACGACTTCCTGCAACTGGCGCGCCGTATGCTAGCCAAAAGAAATCGTTGGCGCATCATTTGCACTGTTGTATTAAAGAGTTGGCCAACGAATCTGCAAGTCGGGGCGTGTCGGACTCGGACTCGGAAAAACAAACATGAACGATCAACAATTATTCGACGCGGCTTACAGTCGGACCGAACCGGCGTATGGCAATCGCCCTTCCTCTCCGTTAGCGGCGTTTCTAAATCAAACGGGTAATCAAGGTATCGCGTTTGATCTCGGAGCAGGCGCAGGACGGGACTCAATGGCGATGGCTGCGGCGGGATACCATGTTCATTGCTTTGATTTGTCAGCGACTGGTCTGACGCGAATCGAGCAACAGGCCGATGAAAGCGGCTTCGCGGAAAATATCGAGACGCATCAAACCGATGTTCGCGACATCGAATTTCCAGTCGCGGGAATTGATCTAATCGTCGCCACGACAGTTCTCGATCATTTGCCAGAGTCAGACGCACAAAAAGTTTGGGGACGGATGCTGGCCGGA
>JBBQRC010000056.1:0-12480 GCA_038215215.1 Pirellulales bacterium | reverse complement strand
ACGAGATCCAAAGTGAAAAGATCCAGCAGACGGCAACTAGGAAAATGCTTGTAAAGTTGCCGATAGGACTGTTGGCTTACGTTTCATTGTAAGCGCGAGGCTAGCATGTGCCAACGACCGTCGAAAGCAGGAGATGAATCGGTTCCCAATGCATCATCCCCCGCTAGTTCGAGATCAAGAACGTACTGCCTCCACTCTCGACCGATTGGAACTGATCACCCGCAATACCGGTCAGGAATGGCTAAATTGACGATCGACCTAGGCGAAGGAATCCAGCAGTCGGTCGAGGGCCGACGATAGTTTTTCGGGAGACTCGTAAGTGCCGTTCGCGATCGCTTGACGGATCGAGTCGACTCGATCCTGCCGAATGCCGCCGCTCGCGTCGGTGGGAGCCGCGGCTTGCACGTCGCGAAGGGCCTGCGCGTCGGCCGAGAGATCTAGCTGATCTGCGCCGATTGAGCTGACCGGTGAACTGGCTTCGGTAGGCGGCGTCGGCTTCGAACGAGCGGCGCCACTGAGTGACTGAAGTGACTGCGCTGCTTGCAAACCTTGAATTTGCATGAAATTGCATCTCCCCTGCGAAGTGAGTGTCCGGCTGGACTGTTGGATAGATCGACTAAGGACAATTGACTGGAGGCGTCGCTATCCATGCCGAAATACTTGGAAGGAAAGGGCTGCTGACGCAGTTGCCCATCGATCAAGTTGCTTGCTATCCGTAACCACAGAGGTTTGACTTCGCGAACGCGGGTGAAGTTCTACGATTATCGTCCGCTCAGCTAAACTGCTCTATGAGTTCCATTTAACTTCCGATTATGTGCGAAACGCTGCCGCTAACAGTTCGCGGGATTGGAGCGTTCCTGCCGCAAATCCATCTGCCTGTCGCAAAAAGTGTGTCGACAGAGCCTCCTAACAGTTGTGGCATCCGCCACGACGCTAAAAGTATACGCGGCAGGGGTGGGTGGAGGCCAGATCAATCTGGACGCGGGTGGGGTCAATTTTGGTAAGATTGTCCCTTCCATAGTTACCCGAGCCTTGAAAGCTAGCCTACATGCGATTTTGTCTTGCCAGTACTCAACCTAATTGGGGAGGGGGAGAAGCCCTGCTGTGGGCGATGGGGCAGGAATTGCAAGCACTAGGTCACGAAGTGGCGTGGATTGCTCGCAATACTGGCGGATTGGTGGAGCGGATTCAACAAAGCGGGTCGTTGGCACTTCATTCCGTCTCTGGACGAGGCTTATCACCGCGGCAATGGTGGGCGACGGCGAGGGCCTTGCGGGCCTGGTCACCCGATGTGCTGGTGGCAAACGACACGCATGCGGTCCACTTAACTGGCTCCGCAGCCTGGTTGTGCCGCTCGCCTCGGCCTCTGCGATTGGCTTACAAACACACCATTTTCCGGCTCCATAACCGACTCAAATACAGGTGGCTCTCGGACAAAATCGTCTGTGTCTCGCGTGCCGCACAGCAGGTGGTTGAGCGAGGTGGTGTCTCCCCATCGCGAACCGCAGTGATTTACGGTGGTTGCCATCCTCCGCTCCACGACCCCACCAAGAGTGAGCGGTTAAGGGCCGAGTTTGACTTATCGGCTGACAATCAGTTGTTGGTTTGCGTTGGCAACCTACTCGAATGTAAAGGACACGCAAACCTGGTCGCGGCGATGCCCAAAGTTCTGGCAAGCAACCCGGGGGTGCGGTTGGTGATTGCTGGCGAGGGGGAGCAGCGGTCGCGGATCACACAGTTGATTGCGAAGTTGCAGCTTGAACGCTACGTGCGACTGCTGGGATATCGCGATGATGCGGACCAACTGCTCGACGCGGCGGATGTCGTGGTTCACCCATCGCTGGCGGAGGGATTGTCGCTGGTGCTCATCCAGGCTCAGATGCTCGAAAAACCCATCGTCGCGACCTCCGTGGGTGGGACTAAAGAGGTGCTGGCGGCGGAAGATCCGCAGCGTTGTACTGCCTGGATTGCGCAGGCGGGTGACCCGAAGAGTCTGGCCGATCGAATACAACAAGCCTGTGCCGCCCAAGCGACACACTCCGCGGAATTTGCGCAGCGACTGTCTGAGACCGCTGCCCGCACTCGGGCCACGTTTGGGCTGAGGGCGTGCGTGGAGGAGTTGGTTGAACTCGCCTATCGCTCCATGGGCTGACTCCATGGCAGATTTCAGGCGAGTCGAATAAGCTAGTAGGTTTGCACGATCTCTTTCGAGGATGCCGATATCAGTCAAGAGCGGCGATAAAGTGCGGCCAACCGCACCGCTGTCCGTTACTTGTATTAACGTTCCACAGTCGTGATGAACGCGTTCGGCAAACCCTTTTTACCTTTCTATTTATCCTTTCCAATTGCGCAACACAGACAGTGATACGATGACGCACCATCCGGAGCATTTTTTTAACCGTGAGACTAGCTGGTTGGAGTTCAATCAACGGGTGCTCGATCAAGCTTGGAATCCTCAGGTACCGCTGCTCGAGCGACTCAAATTCCTGGCGATCACGAGTAGCAATCTGGATGAATTTTTTATGGTTCGTGTCGGCGGTTTGCTGATGCAGCAGGCGGCTAAAGTGGCCTCATCGGATGCTTCGGGGATGACGGTTGCTGCGCAATTGGATTTTATACGGCGGCGCACCGCAGAAATGACCCAGGCCCAATACGATTGCTTCCACAAAGATTTGGAACCTAGTTTGCAAGCCGCTGGTATTAGTCGGGTGCGTTTGAGTGAGGCCAACGTTCGGCACTTGGAAACGGCGGAGCGAATCTTTGAAGAAGAGCTTTTTCCGGTGCTGTCTCCCATGGCAATCGAATTCGACAGTGAATTTCCGCTGTTAGTAAACCACGCTCTGTATGTCTGCGTGCAGCTCGCCGCCAAGCCCGATCCTGGTTATCGCTTTGCCATTATTCCGCTCGGTCGCGTGTTACCGCGGATACTCACTCTCCCATCGGAGAAAGGCTTTGCCTATGCGCTGCTCGAGGATCTCGTTTCGACCTTTGCAGCCCGTTTCTTTCCAAGCGAAAAAGTGCTCACCGCAGTCCCTTTTCGCATCACGCGGAACGCCGACGCCAGCCTGCAGGAGGACTCCGCAGCCGACTTGATGAGCGACATGAAGGAGTTGCTACAACAGCGCAGAACGGCCAATTGTGTTCGGTTGGAGGTTCCCAACAGTGCTCCTCAGGAAACGCTCAAGTTTCTACAGCAAGGCCTGCACATCACGGCTGCGGAGACTGCGCTCGATTACGAACCGCTCGACCTCTCAACTTTCATGCAGTTGCAAAGTCTGGAGGGATTTGATGCGTTGCGCGATCCTATTTGGACGCCACAGCGGAGTCCCCAAATTGATCCCACGCAGAGTATGTTCTCCACCATTGCGGAGAAGGATTTACTGCTGTGCCATCCCTACGAGAGCTTCGAACCGGTCGTCAGATTGATTGAGGAGGCCGCCGAGGATCCTGACGTCTTGGCAATTAAACAAACTCTATATCGCACCAGCCGTAATAGCCCCATCGTCAATGCGCTCCGGCGGGCGGCGGAACGGGGCAAATATGTGACCGCCATCGTGGAGCTGAAAGCACGTTTCGATGAGGCCCGCAACATCGAGTGGGCGCGGGAATTGGAAGAGGCGCAAGTCCAGGTCATTTACGGCGTCAAGAATCTCAAAACGCACTCAAAAGTATGTATCATCGTGCGTCGCGAACCGCACGGTATCGTCCGGTATCTCCACTTTGGAACAGGCAATTACAACGAAGTCACTTCGCGAATGTACAGTGACATTAGTTACATGACTTGCAACGAAGAGTTGGGGGCTGATGCCAGCGCGTTTTTCAATGCGGTCACCGGTTACAGCCAACCACAACCTTACCGCTTGATCGAAGCCGCCCCGATTGGCTTACGCAAGAAACTGATCAACCTGATCGATGCCGAAACGGAGCGCAAGAAGCAGGGGCAACGCGGGCTGATTGTCGTTAAACTTAACGCCTTGGTCGACCCGCGTATTATCGAGGCGTTATACCGTGCCTCGCAGGCCGGAGTTACGGTGCGACTGAACATTCGTGGTGTCTGCTGCCTCAAGCCTGGGGTGCCGGGTTTAAGCGAGAACATTTCAGTAATCAGCATCGTGGATCGATTTCTTGAGCACGCGCGAGTGCTCTATTTCCACCATGGAGGCGACGACCTAGTCTATATCAGCAGTGCCGACTGGATGCCGCGCAATCTCGACCGCCGCGCAGAGCTACTTGTCCCTATCGAGGACATGGCCAGTCGCCGACGACTCATTGGGATGCTGGAAAACTACTTCCGCGACACGCATAACTCATGGGAATTGAAGGCTGACGGCAAATATGTACGGCGGGTGGCGGAGTCTGGTAAGCCGGCGTACCGAGTTCAGGAGGCCCTTTTTCGGGCTTCTACTGACGCCATCAAGCAAGCGGAGCAACGGCGACGTACAATATTCGAACCGCATCAATCGCCCACTGCGAGGAATGCCCAGTAATTGACTTAGGTGAGATGTACTTGCTCACCAATCGAAACGCCGACCCGCCGCTTGCCAATTCACCCATGGAGTTCCCTATGCACCTTCCCGCCTCCTGTGCATTTTTGCTACGCAGCCTAGTGCTGGCTGTATTGACGACCGTCGCTGTCAACAGCACCCTTTCGACATCATCGGCCGAATCTCCACTCCGCGACCAAGCTCCGCTACGCGACCTGGATTCGCATTGCCCATTCACGCCACCAAACGATCTGGCGACGTGGCACAAGCGGGCCGCCGACTTGAAGTTGCAATTGCAAGTCAGTCTCGGGTTGTTTCCGCTCCCGGAACTCGACCCAGTCAAGCCTAATATTTATGGCAAGATCGATAGAGACGACTACACCATTGAGAAAGTTACTTTCGAGAGCTTGCCAGGTTTTTTTGTTACCGGCAATCTCTACCGTCCGAAAAACGCAGTTGCTGGCAAGCAAATGCCTGCCGTTCTCTGTCCGCATGGTCACTGGACCAACGCTCGGTTTTATGACGAAAACCCGGCGGCGGTCAAGCAACTATTGGCCTCGGGAGCGGAACGTTTTGAAACGGCAGCCCGCAATCATATTCAGGCCCGCTGCGTGCAGTTGGCGAGAATGGGCTGCGTAGTATTTCACTGGGATATGATCGGTTATTGCGATAGCCAGCAAATCAATTTCGACCGCGCGCATCGCTTTGCCAAACAACCGGCTGAATCCGAAGTGAGCGAAGAGGGCTGGCTGCTGTTTAGCCCATTGGCCGAAGAGCATTGCCAGTCGGTGATTGGCTTGCAATCTTTGGCGACGCAGCGGGCCGTCGACATGCTGTTAACACTGGCTGAAGTTGATCCTGCGCGCATTGCCATTACCGGCGCCAGCGGAGGTGGTACGCAATCGTTTTTGGGGGCGGCCGTTGACCCACGCATCAGCTTAGCCTTCCCGGCAGTGATGGTGAGCACTGGCATGCAAGGTGGCTGCACTTGTGAAAACGCAAGTCTGCTGCGGGTTGGGACAGGCAACGTGGAGCTCGCGGGCTTGATCGCGCCGCGGCCGCTAGGACTGACTGCAGCCGACGATTGGACTCGGACCATGCCCAGTGATGGCTTCCCGCAACTGCAAAAGCTCTACGAGTTATTTGGCGCCAAGAACCGCGTCGCTCTTTTCCCCGCCGTTCACTTTGGTCATAACTTCAATCACGTCAGCCGCGTGGCCATGTATGGCATGGTCAATGAATATTTTGGGTTAGGTTTTGAGAAGCCTGTGCTCGAACACGATTTCGTGTTAGCCGAGGGCAAGGACTTAACCGTCTACGACAGTGAGCATCCGCAACCGCCGAGCGGAGAGTCGTTTGAACGCAAGCTGATGAAGGACTGGGCGGCCAATGTAGACAGTCTGATGCGTGGGTTGCTCAACGGGGATAGCCAGCAACAATTACAACTGAAAGATACGCTTCTGAGCGGCTGGAAAGTCTGCCTCGGCTTAACCGCTTTTGCGCTGGAGCCGGTGAAGGCAGAGCAGGGGGGCGACGGACAAACCTGGACGCTGAGCTCAGCTCAAGATAGCCAGTGGTCATTGTTGCCCAAGACGGATGCGGCCAAACTGTCGCTATCCGTGGCTGGCAAAGAGACACCAGAGAAAGTCGAATCGGCTTGGGAATTCGCTTCGTCGGCCAATCCCACAGAACAGCCCTTGGTCGCCAATCCGCGTTTGGCAGCCGCTTACACCTACGGTTACAACCTCCCGCAATTCTGCCAGCGGGCTCGTCAATTGGGCTTAAGCATCGAGTGGCTAGCAGCGCAGCATCCTGACAAGCAGTTGACCCTCACCGCATCTGGTCCCGACGCGGCTCTGGCGGCAGCGGGTCTGGCAATCGCCGAGCAGGTGCGGGGCGGGGCATTGGCCAACGTCACCGCGGCGCTTAATGTCGATGGCTTTCGCTTTGTAAGCGTCAAATCGATCCGCGATCCGAATTTTGTGCCCGGCACGGCGCGATTTTGGGACATGCCGGGTTTGGTTGCCTGCTTGAAAACAACCGTCAGCGTGAAAGATCCCTCGCAATCTGAATTCGATGCTTTGAAAAAACTGGCTAAAGAATGATGGCATGGCGCGAGCTGGTGAAACCTGACTTGTTACGTAGTTGGTGTTTCCCGACGACCTACCGCAAGTCTTCCAAAATTCCGGAAATGCACTGGTTGAAAACGATCATTGCACTGCTCTGCTGCTGCGGTTCCGGCATGAGGATCGCGTCTGCTCAGGAGCCTGAGAGTGGTGAGGGGCTCGCCGTCTTAGCTGCGATTGAGCAGGCGACCACGACCGCGATCGCCAAGGCGGAGCGTTCGGTCGTGGCGATCGCTCGCGTCCGCCGCGACCAAGCCACACCGCTGCGGGCCAGCGAACTACGCATACCCGACCAATTGAACTTCGCTGAAACACCCGACAATCCGGACTTCGTACCCACGCAGTTTGGAACAGGGGTGATCGTTAGCGACAATGGCTTTATCGTCACTTGTGCACACGTCCTCGATGATCCGCGACGCAACGATTATTACGTGTGGCTCGACAAACGGGTTTACACAGCCCGCGTCGTCAGTTCACCGGCCAAGGTTTACGCAGCCGATCCATTTACCGATTTGGCCATCCTCAGGATCGAGACGGAGAAGCTGACACCGATGACTTTCGGTGATGCCCAGTCGCTCAAGAAAGGCCAGTTTGTAATTGCGCTCGGCAACCCCTATGCGATCGCTCGCGATGGCCAAGCGTGCGCCAGTTGGGGTATCGTTGCCAATTTGAACCGTGTCGCGCCAGCGGAGAACACAGATAATCCGGGCATAGCGGCCAAAGAGAGTCTGCATCAATTTGGCACGCTAATTCATACCGATGCCAAACTGAATATGGGGACAAGTGGCGGCGCACTGATCAATATGCGTGGCGAGATGATAGGCTTGACCACTTCGCTGGCCGCGGTGAATGGCTACGAGCAAGCGGCGGGATTCGCGATCGCGGTGGACGAAACGTTTTTGCGGGTAATCGAGTCGCTGAAGGCGGGCCAGCTTCCCGAATTCGGTTTCTTAGGCATCCAGCCAGAGGATCTGCGCGGCATCGACGTGGACCGCGGGCTTAGCGGAGCTAGGGTGAGTGTTGTGGTGCCAGGCTTGCCCGGAGACCAAGCGGGGCTGAGGGCCGACGATGTGATCTCCCAAATCAATTCCCTGCCCATTCGCAATCGCAACGACCTGTTTCGCGAACTCAGTCGGCTGCCAGCAGGGGCGGAAATTAGCCTCTTGGTTTCAAGACCACGACTGGGTCAGCGCACGGCGGAGTTGTTAACTTTAAAAACGAACCTGAGCAAGAAATATGTGTCGACGAGCCGTCCGGGTTATGCGCTGAATGGTCCGCAAAAATGGCGCGGAATGTTGGTTGAATACGCCACGGCAATTCCATCCGAACTGACTCGTGGGGTGATTCTCAATGGCAGACGTACCGCCCCCAAATTAGCGATCCTGGCCGTGGACCCGGACACGCCAGCCTGGGAAGCGGGGGCGAGGCCAGGCCAGGGAGTTTTGGCCGTCGACGGCCAGCGACTCGATTCCCCAAAAGAATTTGAGACCCTGACGCAAGGCCGTGACGATGCGGTCACACTGCAAGTCATGCGTCTGGGCGACCAGCCTGAAAACATTGTCATCCAAGCTGAAAAGCCCCCTGCGCCTTAGGCGGTCGCTCGAACCGCGCGCCGGGCGAGTGCTTGCCGTTGGCTAAAACTCCTTTAGCAGCCAGGCAAGGCTGAGGCCACATAGTCGACTTTATGCGTCGAGCATATATTGTTGCAATCTAGTGTGGCGTCCTGTGGGAAGGTGCGAGCACCTCCTTTTTTCCGCGAAATTAGCGGTCCATGGGAATTTATGTAGCCACTGCCTTCAATTTGCACGTGGAAAAGAGTCCATGAGAACTGACGAAATACGCGAAAAGTATCTGAGTTTCTTCCAGTCTAAGGGCCATTCACGCCAACAAAGCGACGTACTGGTACCGACCTGGGATCCTTCGGTCCTCTTTACTCCGGCGGGTATGAATCCATTTAAGGACCATTTCCTGGGCAAAGTGAAACTCGACTTCACGCGAGCCACCACCTGTCAAAAGTGCTTGCGCACGGGCGATATCGATAACGTTGGCCGAACTGCGTACCACCACACTTTTTTTGAAATGCTCGGCAACTTTAGTTTTGGCGACTATTTCAAGAATGAAGCGATCGCTTGGGCTTGGGAGTTTCTTACCGACAAGAAATGGCTGGCCATCGATCCGCAGCGACTGACGGTCACGGTTTACAAAGACGATGATGAGGCAGCCAATATTTGGCATGAGAAGATCGGCTTGCCAACGTCGCGCATCGCCCGCATGGAAGAAGATGAAAATTTCTGGCCAGCCAGCGCTCCCAGCCAAGGACCGGACGGTGTCTGTGGTCCGTGCAGTGAAATCTACTACCAGTTGGAAAATGGCAAATCGGTCGAAATCTGGAATCTCGTCTTTACGCAATTCAATCGCGTGGGCGATCCGCCCGATAATTTACGACCCTTGCCAAGCAAGAATATCGATACCGGCATGGGCTTGGAGCGGACAGCCAGCGTTATGCAGAACGTCCCCACAAACTTCCACATCGACATTCTGCTTCCGATCGTGCAAGCGGCGGCGGAAGTCTGTTCGGTAAAATACGAATACGAGAGCGACAATGGTCGCCGTCTCCGCCGCATTACCGACCATGTTCGCGCCTGCACATTCGCCATCCATGAAAACGTTATTCCTGGACCTAAGAAAGCGCGTTATGTCATCAAGCGACTACTGCGGCGCGCGGTACTAGACGGTCATCAGATGGGCCTCCGCCAACCATTCCTTCATCTCCTGGTACCTGCGGTGGTCGCCAGTATGGGATCCACCTACCCTGAACTGCGCGAAACCTCGCAGCGGGTCAGCGACGTAATTTGCCGCGAAGAGGGGGACTTCTTCTCAACGATTGGTGCGGGACTGGAACGAATCGAACGAGTTTTCCAGTCAATGCAAGCGGCCCAAACGCAGCTCGTTGACGGCCGTGAAGCCGCCAGCCTTTACCAAACCTATGGCGTCCCACCCGAGTTGTTTCAATCCTTGGCCGCAGACCGCGAACTGACTTTCGATTGGGATGGATACCGCGAGGCGATGCGCGAGCATGAAACGATTAGTGGTGGCGAGAAGGTCGAACTGTTTCAAACTGGACCCCTCGAGCAGCTCAAGGAATCGCTGCGCCGCACCGAGTTCGTGGGCTACGACATCACGGAAACAACCAGTGTGATTAAAGGGATCATCGTCGGCCCAGCGGATGACGAACAACTGGTTGATCATTTGGCCAGCGGAGAGGCGGCACAGCAGTTGGTCCGAGTCGTGCTCGACAAATCACCTTTTTATGGTGAAGGGGGTGGTCAAGTCGGCGATGCCGGGACTTTAGAAGGCCCCGGCACAGTGTTCGAAATCACCGATACGCAACGCGCCGGTGATTTGATCGTGCATCATGGCAAACTCGTCTCCGGCGAACTCAAATCAGGACAACAGATCACTGCGAAGATCAACATCGAACGCCGCGACGGTATTCGCCGTGCACACTCCGCTACGCACATCTTGCATCATGCGCTGCAGTCCATTCTCGGCAAACACGCCCAACAGCAGGGGAGCAAAGTTGACCAAGATTGGCTGCGATTCGATTTCACGAATCAACAGTCGCTAGCGGATGACCAAGTGGGTTCGATCGAGTCGATTGTGGCTGACAAAGTGCAGCAATCCGAGCCGATATCCTGGAAATTGTTGCCACTTGGCGAAGCTCGTAAAGCTGGCGCGATGATGCTGTTCGGTGAAAAGTATCCTGATCCAGTTCGCATGGTCAGCATGGGTGAATTTTCTAAAGAACTGTGTGGCGGAACACACTTGACGAACACTTCGCAAGTTAGCCAATTTGAAATCATTGCCGAGGAAAGCGTTTCCGCGGGAACGCGCCGCGTGGTGGCGCTGACGGGTCACCGGGCCGAACAGTACCGGCATGAGATTACGGAGTCACTGGCGGCGGCTGCCAAACTCTTGGGCTGTGAACCGGGGCAAGTGGCGGATCGAGTCCGGTCGCTGATGCACGAAGCACGAGCACTCAAGAAGCAGCTGAGTGGTGGTGGTCCAACGCACGCATCCGCCGCGGCTGCGGCCAAGCCGACCGATGTGTCTGACTACGCAGTGCAGCGAGCCATCTTGCGCGATGCAGCACGACTGCTCAACGTTTCCATCCAAGAAGTTGTCACGCGACTGGGTGCGTTGCAGGAAGAAATCTCCAGGCTGAGTGCTCAAGTGAGTGCGATGGCCTCAAGCTCCGATGTTTCAGCCGATACGTTGCTCGAGTCGGCTGAGACGATTGGAAATGTGCAAGTCATTGTATCGGAGACGCCAGGCGCGACAGCCAATTTGATGCGCCAGTGGATCGATCAAGTCCGCAAGAAGAGCACGGCTTCTGTTGCCGTGCTACTGGCCAGCCGGTCTGGCGACGATAAGGTCACACTGGTAGCAGGTCTAAGCAAGTCGCTGGTCGACCAGGGCCTCAGCGCCGGCAGTTGGATCAGCGAAGTGGCTCCTGTGGTGGGTGGCGGTGGTGGCGGCAAGCCCGACTTGGCTCAGGCTGGCGGCAAGCTACCCGATAAAATCCCGCAGGCCATGCAAACGGCCAAGGACTGCATTGCCCGCATGTTGGCTTAGTTCCAGTTTCGCAGTATTTTGGACTGCTGCGACATGTCGCAGCTTTCATTTTCAAGCGTGTGCAGCACCGGTGTGTGCATTTTGTGACGCCCCGGCGGTCGCGACCCTGAGCGAAAACAGCCAAGCAGTTCTGGACGTTGAGGGAAAGCCAAAGCGGTGATGAATCACCGCACTCCAAAAAGTGCGAAACTGGAACTTAGCATAGTGTCGCTAAACAGCCCCTTTCGCCCTGGGGCGGTGAATTTAACCATGTCCCTCTTGCTGTGACAGTAACATCTCGTCCAGGACTAAATCACGGCGACTTGAGCAATTGGCTGTCGATCAACCATTCGCGCAATCTTGCTGGCCAAGCACCCGCCGCCGAGGTCGAATCGGGACGATAGCCAAAGCCGTGGCCTGCGTTCGAATAAATATGCAATTCGGCGGGCACCCCCGCCGCTTTGTATTTCAGATACAACTCGGCCATGCCAACGGAAATGTCTGGCCGGTCTTGGGCTCCCAAAATGATGAACGCCGGTGGCATTCCCTTTTCAACGGTAAAACGATTTGAACTGCCAGGATATACCAACACTTGAAAGTCTGGACGACTGCTGGCACGTGCAATCACATCCGCAGCACCAGCCTGGCCCATGTCAGATTGCATCGCCGACAGGGCCGCCAATTCTCCGCCGGCAGAGAAACCCAAGATTCCGATGCGATCAGGGCGTATCTTCCATTCCTCTGCACGACTGCGGACTGTGCGGATGGCGCGGCGCGTGTCAGCCATCGCATGTTCATCGACTGTGTACGTAGAATCTGCCTCCCGCGCCAACCGATACCTGAGGACAAAGGCCGCGATACCGTGATCGGCGAACCACTGAGCCAAGCTATCCCCTTCGTGTCCGAGGCACAACACACGATGGCCGCCACCCGGCGCGATGATAATCGCCGTGCCTGTGGCTTTTTCAGGAGGCGGCAGAAACGGGGTGATGGAGGGATTATGCACGTTGGAGACGTTGCACTTACCTGGCCCCGCGTCGATTTTTTCGCTTTCGTCCTTGCGCTGCTCGGACCCAGGCGCGCCGCTGGTCCACAGAGGAATGGCCTCGGACTCTGCTGCATGGACCAAGGGAGCAGTCGGTAGCCAACCCGTGTTAGTCACACAACAAGTGATGAACAGGAAACCAAGTCGCATGAAACTTTGCCGCATCATACCCGCCTTCAAATAAACAAAGTGAATTCACTGGCGACGCGAA
>JBBQRC010000055.1:0-12485 GCA_038215215.1 Pirellulales bacterium | reverse complement strand
CGCCAGTGAGCAACTGGGCGAGGGCTACCTGGGCTGGACCATGGTGATGCTCAGCAGCTCGTTCTGGAAAGATCAGGTGGCGGCGACCAGCCCCAGTCGGCGGTTGTTCCTCTTGCCACATTGCCTCAAACATGCGGAGGGCTGCCCAGCCGATTACGACGAATTTGGTATGAATTGCAAGAAATGTGGCGCTTGCAGTATCGCTGATTTTCGTACTATCGCCGAGGATATGGGCTACAAGGTCCTGGTGGCGGAAGGTTCCCCAGTTGTTTTGAAGATCATCGTCAGTGGTTATGTCGATGCGATCGTGGGAGTCGCTTGCTTGAATGTGCTCGAGAAAGCTATCGACAAAATCCTCTTGTCCGGTATCCCCTGCATGGCTGTGCCGCTGCTTTCGAGCGATTGCCGAAACACCAGCGTCGACGAAGACTGGGTGACCGAAATGATCATGGCACAACTGGCCGCACCGCAGCAGCACACTCGCAGCTATGTCCATTTGCTGCGCGCCGCCAATGACATGTTCCAGAGTGAACAGTTCGAGAAGCTCATTGTCCGTTCGCGCGGAAGTCTACCACTTACCAGCGGTGATCCCGATCTGCTGGCTGGCTTGGATCCCATCGCCGGGACCGAAGCGCTGGCCTTGGACTTCGTCAAACATGGCGGCAAATACTCGCGCCCCTTCATGACTCTGGCGACCTACGATGCACTGACTGGCGCGCACGGTACGCTCCCTGATGGTGCCGCCGCGGTCGCGCAGTTCCCAACGTCCGTGCTGCGTTCCGCCATGAGCATCGAACTGTTTCACAAGGCCAGCCTTGTCCACGACGATATTGAAGACGACGATTGCTACCGCTACGGTCATCCCACCATGCATCGTCAATTCGGCTTGCCCACCGCCATCAACGTCGGCGACTACATGATTGGTTTGGGATACCGTTTAGTTAGTCGCGAAGCGGCGGCGTTGGGAGCCGAAGCGGCTGCAGATATCCTGGATTGCCTGGCAGGAGCCCACACGCGTCTCGCCGAGGGCCAAGGGGCCGAATTGCTGTGGCGCGATGCGAAAGACAAGCGACTCTCACCGCTTGATGCCCTGAAAGTTTATGCGCTGAAGACCGCGCCCGCTTTCGAAGCCGCTTTGTACACTGGCGCCCGCTTGGCCGGTGATGCGACTCACTTGACCGAGCCACTCCGCCAGTTCTCTCGCAATATCGGCGTCGCCTTCCAGATTCTCAACGATCTGAAAGATTGGGAAGGCGATCAACACAACAAGCTGTCAGCCGGCGGAGACGTACTCGGTGGTCGCCCCACCCTGCTCTGGGCGCTTGCCCTGGCTAGCCTCAAAGAACCTGAGCAAGCAGAATTGCTTAGCCTCGCTAGCCCCGATTGCGAACTGAGTGAATCGCAGCGGGTAAGCCGCGTTGAACAACTGTATCGTCAAGCCCGTGTGTTTGAACAAGCCCATCGCTTGATCGATAAGCACGAACAACGTGCCCTGGAAGTTGTCGGTTCTCTGGAGTGTGAAGCCTTGCAACGCATGCTGTTGTATCTAGTTGACACGGTGCTCGAACGCAATGAGCCTGCTGCTCCTGCGCTAGTGACCATGTCTCCGCTCGCAGTCCTTCCAATCGTCGCTTCCAATTAACACGGAGTGTGACCGTGACCGAGGCTACTCCTCCTGCGGCTGAGCTCGAAGCGCTCATCGCCTTGTACTACCCCAACGCTTCGCGGCTCGGCCAGTTTACCCGTTGCGATATTCCATCGATCCCCACCATCTACCGTGAATTGCTCGCCCACGAAGCCCATATGACGGTCACAGTCGAACAGCGACACGGCTGTGAAGTGGATGTGGAAGTCCTCGACAGCAGACAGTTTGAATCGCATTACATCCGCAAAATTCTGCTCCGCCGCCGTACTGACAATCGGGTCGTGCAATTTGGCATCGTCCGCCTCGCGCTCAATACGCTCGACGCAGCCCCGCGCGAGGAAATTCTTGCCCGCCAAATTCCCCTCGGTCGCGTACTTATCAAACACGACGTCATGCGCCATGTGGAGCTGCTGGCGGTCTGGCGAGTCGCCTGTGGACAGGAGCTGGCGGAATACTTCGCCGTCCAAGCCGGCGCGGAAACGTACGGCCGTACCGCTTTGATTTATTGCAACGGTGACCCGGCTGTCGAACTGTTAGAAATCGTCACCCCAGAGGTGTGCTAGCGCTTCAGCCCAGCGACTGCCAGCCCAGCGACTGCCAGCCCAGAGCGTCATTTCTTTTTGGCGCGAAAGGCAGCGTATTCGTCAAGTGTAATTGCGCCATCACCGTTAGCGTCGGCTCCGTCCGGCTTGATAATCATCTTGCCCCATTCGTCAGGTGTCAGCCGTTTATCACCGTTCTTGTCATATTTATCGATCTGGCGAGTAGCCCATTCGATCTCCACACTCCCCGCACTTCCTCCACTGGAGGCGGCTGCAGTGGCGGGCGCGGCAGGCGACGAATCGCCGCTGGTTGCTGGTTCGGACGAGCTTTTCGAACTAGCCACCGTACTGGAACCGGTACTGGGGCCAGAACTGGGGGCCGTGCCATTCCTGATCGCCGAGAGGCATTCAGAGGCGGTGATGATGCCATCCCGATTCATGTCGAACTTCTGGAATTCGGCCAAGGATGCGCCGGTCCATGAGCTGCTATACTCGCTCATTAGAATTTGCCCATCGTTGTTGGCATCGCTTCGAGCAAACCAATCCGGCAGACCCTTCACGGAGCTAACTTTGGAGGCCATGCGATAGGACAGAGCACCATCAAAGCGGCTCTTCGCCTCTTCGGCCTTTTCGCCCCCCTCGACACGATTCCAACCGCCACTCCCGTTGTTGGCCGCGCCTGCGACCATTCCCATCCGCGATCGCTGGTCGGCTGGCGGAGTTGCTTGATTCGCTTCATCGGCCCGCCGCTTGGCATAACGTACAGCCAGTTCCGACTTGGTCAGTTTGCCATCGCGATTGCGGTCATATTGCAGCGGATCATCCGTCCAGCGGCCTGCATCCAGCTCCTGCTTGCTCAACATCCCGTCTTTGTTTTGGTCATAGCGGGTAATGCGTTCCGCGGCATCTTTCAAGTCGCGTTCCGTCACCGGCATGCTGATTGTCGTTCCCATATTGCCAAACCCCGGAACTGCACCAGGAGTCACCTCGATACTGAAATCTGGTACCAACAGCGCGGGCTTGCTCGGCTGGCTAGCGGCTGCCGGGCCATCACTTCCACCTCCACCGCCACCACCTCGCATGCGTTCCATCTCTTGGCTGAGTAGCTCCAGCGGCACAGGACGTTTTAGATCGATTTTCGGATTATTTTGCGCTAGTCTTTCGAGGAAAAATTTAGCTGGCCCCTCAGCTTCATCCGGATCGATCATGTTGTTGCTGTTGCGGTCGAATCGCTTGAGCATGTCCACCGGGTTGAAACCGCTCCCGCCGCCACGATCACCGCCCCCTCGTGTACCACCTGGAGGTCCACCTTGCATGCCTCCTGGAGGTCCACCACCTGGAGGTCCACCACCTGGAAACCCACCACCTGGAAACCCACCACCTGGAAAGCCACCGCCGCCGCGGCTCGCTCGATCGCCACCACCAGACCGATCGCTGCCACCTGGCTGTGCCGTCGCCAGTTGAGCCACTGATGGGACAAGTGCCAAGCACATCAAGGAGACATGTAAACGCTTGATACGCTGCTCTTGATGTACGATAAGGATTAGGATGCCGACAAATGTCGTTTAAACGGGGGGGGGGCGAGCACTCACTATCTTAGTCGACCCAGCTATGAAACCCCACTTCCCTCTCTGAGTTTCGCGCGAGACTTTGTCCGCCCCAAAGGTTGGAAACCGCAGAGTACCACCGTACTTCAATTTGCTCAGAATTTCCTGTTTATGCATCCTCATTTCCCATTTCCGCACCTTTGTCATTCACCGCCAACCCGGCGTTATCGAGCGGTTGCCAAGTCAAGTGACGGTCAGCGGCTCAGCGCCGATTGCCTTGTTCGCCAGTCTCCACGGCGTCATGCTTGAAAAAAGCCCTATAAACCCGCTGAGTTGGGGTTGTCATGGCCGCAGGAACGTTTAAATTCCTTGCTTCAATGTGTCGGCAAGTTCGCGGGACTTCCCGAGATGTGCTGATGCGTATGAAGCCGCCCCTGTAGCTCAGTTGGTAGAGCAGGTGACTCTTAATCACCGGGTCCAAGGTTCGAGTCCTTGCGGGGGCACTTTTCTTAAAGCCTTGCCGAATCGATACTTACGATACCTGCTCGCGGTGAGCAGTGCGGCGTTTTCCCAAAGCTAAAAACGGTACATACCGTTTTGGGAGACACCTCACTATGCCGCGTCTAACGCATCAGGTACCCAAGTACCGCAAACATCGTGCTAGTGGTCAAGCGATTGTCAGCATCGCTGGGCAAGACCATTACCTTGGCCCACACGGGACCAAAGCCAGCCATCTAATCTACGACCGATTGATTGCAGAGTATCTGGCAGCCGGACGCCAAGTAATCGAACCAGAGCGCGTTCAGTCCATTACGGTCGTCGAGGTCTTGGCGGCCTTTTGGCGACACTGTAAGACTTATTACGTCAAGGACGGAAAGCCCACCCACGAGCGAGCAGCCTTCAAACGGATAATCCGCGAGGCCCGCCAGCTTTACGGCAACGTTGCTGCTTCTGAATTTGGACCCCTGGCGCTAAAAGCTGTCCGTCAAGGGTGGATCACCCGAGGCCAGAGTCGTAAGACTATCAACCAGAATACACGCCGACTCAGCGCAATCTTTAAATGGGCTGCCAGCGAAGAGCTGATTCCGGTCGCTGTCCACCAAGCCTTAGCGACCGTGCCTGGACTGAAGAGGGGGCGAACTGAGGCTAAAGAACGCCCGCCGGTCTTGCCAGTAGCCCTCGCAGTTATGGAAAGAACCATGCCACACCTGCCTGTAATTGTCCGCGACATGGTACGTATCCAACTGCTAACGGGCATGCGACCGGGCGAGATCTGCAAACTTCACCCCCGTGACGTGGATCGCTCGGGCGACATCTGGGAGTACCGTCCGCAGGCTCACAAAACCGAACATCACGGACGCAGTCGAGTTGTTTTCATCGGGCCAGACGCGCAGTCAATACTTGCGCCCTATCTGCTGAGGGATGCTGGCAATGCCTGTTTCTCGGCAGCCGAGTCAGTCGTGATTTCCCGCCGTGAAAAGCATGCTTCCCGAAAAACGCCTCTTTCGTGTGGAAACCGGCCGGGATCAAATCGCAAATCGGCCCCCCGGAAAATTCCCAGCAACCAATACACGCCCGGCAGCTATCGTCGAGCTATCCATCGGGCCTGTGATCTCGCCTTCCCCTCCCCTGCCCCGCTCGGTCAGCAAGAAGACGAAACGGTAAGGCAGCACCTAGCGAGGCTCACCGAGGCTCAGAGAAGCCAGCTTGCCAAATGGCAAAGCGATCAGCGTTGGTCACCTAATCAACTACGCCACACCGCCGCCACCAAGATTCGTAAAGAGTTTGGACTCGAAGCAGCGCAAGTTATCCTCGGTCACGCCGCCGCAGATGTCACTCAGGTATATGCTGAGCGGGATGCCGAGAAAGCTAGGGAAGTAATACGAAAGATTGGCTGATCCGCACCAGGCGCGATTTCCACGAAGCCATTCCTTCGCCCGCATAGATTCATTCTCATGTCGGATAACCCTGAGTGAGTGGCTGCACCTGGGATCAACCTGCGTCGGTTGCTCAACTGAGGCGGGTTTTTTCCCGCGAGTCGAGTAGCCGCACCGCCGACCACCGCTGCAAGCGGGCGACGCCCGAGCGTAAGACCAAGCAGCTGGAGGGCGAGCGCGGAAAGGATTTTGCGGGCAAACGAAGACGCCGTTCGCCTGATTGAGACCGAGCAGTTTGGCGGCGGCGGGCTCGGCCGCCGGGTGCAAAACCCTCGGGCTGTCGGACGCGAGGCGGTGCACTGTTCCGTCCAGAATCGAGATTTCGAAATTGCTAAATCGGAAGGCGCCGTTCGCTTGATCGAGACCGAGTAGTTTCGCGGCGGGCTTGGCCGACGTCCTCTAACCAGCCGAAACTTGACCAATCCGCGAGGTCAGAATGCAATCCGGAAAAGAGCATCTTAGGTTCATATTAAACTGCGTTCGCCGGACGCACTGAAGAAAGAATGTTTGAAGTGAAAGTCGCATCGGTACGCTCCACCGACGCGTGCTGGACTGTGAAAACCCTCAGCGTTGCCTGTCTCGAACCCTATTCGCTTACGCACTCAGGACACGCCCCCCTATGCGCGTTGGCGAAAACACGCCTGCTGTCAGATTGACGTCGCAGGTGCGAAAGTTCTTCAGGTACTGGTGACATCCAGGCAAACTTAATTCGGTTATCCCAACTTGAGTAAGTTGCGAAAACTTAAAACATCACGGATGTGGAGGTGGCCGATGTATTGCCTACACAGATCGAGCCGAAGGTAGTTGCCCGTCGGCAACCTGAACGCCAATTTCCAAACGATCAAGCTTCTTGGACTCAGCAGTAAGCCCGTCGCAGTCCAACGGCTCGGCGCGAATAATGACCGCTAGGCGGCTTTCTCCTGTCACCCTGCCAATGTGTAATATCCAAAAGCCGACTCTAACAGCTAGACTTGGGATAAATTTGTGGCGAATCTAAAAAACAATGGGATAAGCCGCCGGCGGCGGCATCTCTATTATGTTGTCTCGGTAAAAGGATTCAGAATGCCGCGATCGCGTTACTATCGGCAGCTCCCACTGATAAAGAACGATTAAGTGCTACCCTTCGATCAGCTTTCAAAAGCCTGGGAAGAATGTGCTGATCGCTTGCTGTTGATCGCGCGATCTATGGGCGATAAGGGTGAGGACGCAGTGCAAGAAGCATTTTTGGCTTTGTCGCAACAAACGCAATTGCCCGACGAGCCTCTGGCATGGCTAGTCAAAGTGTTGCGCAACCAAGTGCTTCAATGGAATCGCAGTGAACAACGCAGATCGCACCGACATAAAGCGTGGGTGATACTTAGCAACTGGTTCGAGAGTCCTTCTCCCGAGAACGTAGAGGTTTTGGACGTGACTGAAGCGTTAAAGCACTTGCCTAGCGAATTGACAGAAGTTGTCACAATGCACATTTGGGGACAGTTGACTTTCGAGCAAATCGCCGCAATCGTCGGATCATCCCGATCGACGGTTCATCGTCGCTACGCCGAAGCAATCCAGGTCCTGCGAAAGCGTTTCTCTTGTCATATCGAGAATTGAAAAATGGACGCAAATCACGAATCTACCGACGCCTCCGAATGCGAGAGGCCTTCTTGGTTGAATGGGCTAAAGCCAGCGAGTGCATCGTCTCTGCAAGCTTCTGTTTTTTATCAAGCTGGCTACGAAGCCGCTCGACGTGAGCTACGTAATTCGACTAAGCGAAGATCAATCCTTGCTGCAATCGCTGCCAGTTTCCTCTTGGCTGTCGCGACCGGCGCGATCGGTTTTAAGCTTGGTACTCAGAATAGCCTAACACTTGCTAACTCCAGTGCGGATTTGCGAACGCAGGCAAACGCCATGGAGGTGAGCTCTTCACTAGATGAGCAAGCTACTGCACCAAGCAATTTACAGCAAAATGATCCATTGGAAAAAACACCAAAAGACTCACTAGCTAAAGACCAGCTATTGCAGGGTACGAGTGCGGATAACGACGGCGAGCAGAACCCATTTACGAATTGGTGGCAAACTGAATTCCGAAGAATGTTTTCGAACTCACATATTCCATTGCTTGGAAGTGGATTCCAGCTTGGTCCGATTGATGCGGAGCTTGATCAGATCATCGTCTTCACTTCTGCTCCTCGCACAGATGCGAAGCCAGTGCAACCGAATAAGCCCCCCGATTTACCTGAGCAGCGCACGTTTAAAGAATTGCGAGAAAGCCAAATCAAATCGTTGATAGATGCGCTACTGTGAACCTGTGAGCCGCAATAACTTGCGAAATGAGTTTGCAACTTTTAATCCTTCAGGAGTTTCGCAATGCGATTCTTTATACCTCGAGCCTGTTTGTCTTCTTTGATCTTCGTCGGCCTCATTTTCTCTCAACTGGTAAACGGTCAAGTGATCGTGTGGAAGGCTGGACAAAAGGACTTTGCGAAGCCTACCACAGCGGCAGAGTCCAATACAGTCGGAGCAAGTGAGAGCGAGTCTGATTCGCAAGAGAGAATGCTGCGGCTTAGTCCGATGGCGGAGGCTTCGCCCGCGCTCAAATATCGATTCTGGAAATCGCCGGCCTTGCGTCAGCCGGGAAGCGTTAATGCACTCGTTTCGCGGGCCGTGATTCAGTATCTCTCACTTCCAAAACGCAGCAAGCTGGATGAACAATACGTCAAACGTGCTGGAGATTGGGTGGAGCGGCACATGGACGTCGAAGGCCTGAAGGCCCACGTCAATGAGCAACGCGAAGTCCTCAATACGCTTTATGATGCTGCAAACCTGCAGACGATTGAAATGGAGCAGAACCAACGCAATAAGAAAGGGAGTGAGCGATTCGCGGCGAACATCGCAGAGATTCAAAACCTTCGCAATCTCGCTCGATTGTTGCAGTTAGATGGATATTTGGCAATTGTGGAACGACGCTATGAGGACGCCATCCGAACGATTAACACTGGTTTTTGTTTGGCGGAGGTAGCGCAACATAGTGGCGATGCGAACATGATTTCTGGCTTGGTAAGCATCGCGATATCAGGGATTACCTTCACCTTAGTAGAAGAGTTGATTCAACAGGCAGATGCACCGAATCTCTACTGGGCACTGGCTAGCCTGCCTGAACATCTTTGGAATCAGCGGAGTTGGATCGACGGCGAATATGAATCCATGTCGAGTATGTTGTATCCGCTGCTTGAGCCCGCTACGGCAAACATGACCGCTAGCGACTGGAGTAACCGCTTGATTGTTGCGGCAGAGACGATAGTCGTTACCAGTGGATTAGAGGACGTCCCAAACAGCTCTGATAACGAAACGGCGAAAGGCAATCTTGCCTCCGCCAACCTATTTGTCGGAGCCGCTTTGCTGATTTTCAGTGATCGAGCAGCGCAAGAATTGGTCGCTTCGGGAATTGCAAATGAACAAGTGCAACGCATGTCACCCGCAGAAGTAGTCGGTCGCATCACAAAGATCGAGTTCGATTCCTCACGCGATGCGTTGTTCAAATGGACCTTGATTCCTAGTTTCAACAAATCCTATTCGGAAAAGACATGGGAAGAATTCAAACAGCGCCTTGGAGGAAACGATTTCTTTAAGCCAGCTAACATCTTATGCGGACTACTAATACCAGCTTTGCAAGCCTCCGACAGTGCGGCCTTGCGATTGAGTTCGACGCATAAGCAATTGTTGTTAATTGAAGCGCTGCGAGCCCACGCGGCTTTGAACGATGGAAAACTGCCAGAATCATTGCTCAATCTTCAACCTGTACCGACGTGGCCGAATCCTGAATCAGGTGAGCTGTTCGAATACGAACGAGTGAACGACACCGAAGCAATCGTTCGCCGAAAACCGATGTATCCCGGAGAGATTTCTGTCACACGAATTATTGTTCGGTAATCGTAAATCCTTCGCCGGCTTTTGTGTGCCGCAGATATTTACGCTCAACGATCAATCACTAACGAATTTTGACCCAAAGGCTTAGGAATTGAACATGAATTCAAATTGTGCTCACTTGCTGTGCGTGTTGCTTTGGCCAACTTCATGCATGGCGAGTGAAATCGATCGCTTTCTAGAATCGTCGACGGTCGCAGCTGCTCGAGTTGACCTCACTCAAGTCGATCTATCGGCCACGCTCAAGCTCGTGCAGACTGAGGTTCCCAATCTGGTTCCTGCTCAAACGATGAACGGTGTTCAGGTGATCGCCGGTGGGTTCCTTCAATCCCTGCGTGGTGCAGGCGTAAAGCGAATCTATGCAACACTTTCGATGCTCGAAATCACCCAAGGACATTTCGCAATCATCGTGCCGTGCGAGAATCCCGCTGCGGTTCGCGAACCCGCGGATGCTATCTTGGCTTTGCTACCAGCCAAGTTAGGTTACAAGACGCACGTCAGTGAAGGTGCAGTTATCGTCGCAACGGATATAATTTGGCAAAGATTATCGATGTTACCTAATGCGGATCGCCAGCCTCTCTCCACAGCGCTCGACCAATGCGCAAACCATTCAATCGGAGTCGCAATTAACGTGCGTGAAGATTTGCGAAGCGCCGTTGCAGCTGTTTTCCCCGAAAGTTTGCCACAAGGAGCACCTTTTGAATTCTCGCCGAAGAAAATCATGCAAGATGTCGTTTCGCTGCAACTTGCCATTCAAACGCCCCCCAACATTCAGGTGAAGTTGACTGCAAATTGCGGCGACGCTCAGGGCGCGCTACAAATCGCGAGGTTAGCCAATCAGAACTTAGCGAGAGTCGGGATTTCGAATCTGAAGTGTGTGAACGAAGAGTCGCAAGTAATTGTTTCTGCAGTTGGTGATGAACTCGTTGCTTTAGTAAAGTCCGCGACGACTTCAGCGAATCTTTCCCAAGCCGCAATGCAGCAAAGCAACAATCTCAAGCAGATCATGCTCGCCGTTCATAACTTTCACGCAATTCACAAGAGCTTACCACCTCGCATGACGATTTCTGAGGAAGGCAAACCTTTATTGAGCTGGCGAGTTTTTCTATTGCCGTACTTAGACCAACAAGAATTGTACGAAGAATTTCATCTCGATGAACCGTGGGACAGCCCCCACAACTTGAAGCTAATCGATCGCATTCCCGCAGCTTATCAGTCTCGCCAGTTTTCGAACATCCCGCGCGGAGAAACGCTAATCCAAGCACCGCTTTTTTCGGGTTCTGCTTGGGACGGAAGCGAGAACAAGATGTTAGCGTTTGAAGAAATTGTGGATGGAACCTCGAACACGATTTGCTTTGTAATGGCACCCCAAAATAAATCTGTCATATGGACGAAGCCAGAGGATTTGAAACTGCGTGCTGACACTTTGGTTGATGATCTTTTCGGTGAGCAAGAATCCAAGTACTTTGCTTTTTTTGACTCTTCGATTCGCACGATTGAGCGTTCAACGGACGAAGCAAGACTTAAATCGATGGTCACATTTTCGGGAGACTAATAGCTGAGTTGCTGATGAATCTTGCTTGGTAGGGCACCGGTTTTCATTCCGACGACCTTTCTGAAGTACCGCGATTTCTAGTTGGTGTTCTCTGGAATGACCTTGCTTGCTAATTTCAGTATTCGAGTCTGGGCGTTAACATTCGTGAGCGAATAGCATTTTAATGCTACCCGAAATCGTTTAGGCTCAAGAAGCAGCAGTGGATGCGAAGCCAGACGCAGAAGGCATCTACAATCCCTAATTTCTCCGAAAGATGATCATTGTAAAGCCTGTAGACGCATCTGAATATCCAAGCTCTGCGGCCCTGAACGAACGCCGATTCGCTAGCGCTGATGCTGCTTAAATATTAAATCTTGCGAATCCCAATCTCGCTTTAACCGACTTGAAGACCTATCGTCAATGTTATCATTCTGACTGCGAGGAAAAGCCTGGTGCGGTTGCCGTTCGTGACACAGGACGAACCGTCCAGAGTCACTATGCAGCTTCCCGCTCCGATAGAAATCCACCAACATTTAGCGAGTGCGCTCAGTTGCGTGCGTGTCGCGAAGCGGCTAGTAACCTTGCACCTCCGCGGTCAGCCCAGTGATCGGGAGTGACGCGTTAGCGTTCCTGATCGCGACGCCACATGATATCGGGTCGGCGGTGCGGTACCCGAGTAAGTCGTAAAAATCCCACTGCAGGTATCGCCGCAGTTGGAGCAGATGCTGGATGCTTTGCACCAAGTGGTTGACGAGGCATCGTTAGATTCGGACCACGTCGATTTGGAACAGGAACCGATCGACCCGCCGGCAAATCGCGGCGGGCGGGCCGAATACCGGCTAGCCAGCGGGCGAACGGGGCAGTCCCGCTGCGCCAAAGATCGCGGTCTTCCGCGACCCGCCGAGAATTAGCCGGGCCCTTCGGTGAGTTCGGGCTAGTCGCGATGTCGAATTCGATCGCGAGATTCTTTGCGTCTAGCTTGCAAGCAGTCAGGATCTCGCCCGCCGCACCACCGCTCGACCAGCCAGCTCGCCATCGGCCGCGGGCAACAGCAGCTTCGCGCTGTCCGACACCCGGCAGTGGACCGTGCCGTCCAGGATCGAGACCTCGCAACCGATGAATCGAAACACTCCGCTCGCCTGATTGACCGAGCAGTTTTGCGGCGGGCGGGTGGAGCTGCATCGCGGTGTGGAGGGCCTCGGGAACCCACTTGGCCGAAATGGTCAGAGGCGTGATGCCGAGATCGACGCAGACTTTCAGCAGCGTGGCGGCCGGCTTGCCGTGCAGCGAGGCCAGCGTGACCGTAGCGCTTCGCCACGACCCGTTATCGAACATCTCGACCACGTAGCTCGCCTCCCGGCCGTCGCCCGCTGG
>JBBQRC010000054.1:0-12579 GCA_038215215.1 Pirellulales bacterium | reverse complement strand
ATGTGATGCGCAATAAACTTCGCTCGGCGCTGACAATCTTGTCAGTGGGTTTCAGTCTGGCCTTGATGACGATTTTGCACGGCTACATGGCCATGCAAGATCAGTGGGGTATCGAGGCGTCCAAGCATCATCGCATTGTGGTCATGAGCACGATGGGCTTTGCCGGCGACGTTCCGATTGCCAACGTCGACCGCGTTCGCGGTATGGAAGATGTCCGGGCTGCGGTCCCCTATGCGTGGTATGGAGGCATGTACAAGGATCAGCAGATGGCGTTCGCGCAGTTTGCGACCGATCCCAAAGAGGTGTTTGAGGTGTGGCCGGAATACAAAATCGCGCCCGAGCAACTGCAGGCTTTCCAGGAAAATCGACAAGCCTGTGTCGCGGACCGTCGTCTGGCAGAGCGGATGAAATGGCAGATTGGGGAACGCATTCCCTTGCAGGGCACGTTTTACACCTTCAATTTGGATCTTAAGCTCGTGGGTACGTTTGATGCGCCTCAAAATACCGATTCGTTATGGTTTAACTGGAGTTATCTAGACGAAGGGCTGAAAAGCCAATCCAGCCAAGGTGCAGGCAATGCAGGGACAATCTTCGCCAAGACAACCGACGCAGCCGCTATGGCCAGCGTTTGCAACGCCATTGATGACCGCTTTGCAAGTTCCGACAATCCGACGCGAACGCAAACGGAATCTGCTTTTGCGCAGATGTTTGCCGATATGGTCGGCAACATTCAAGTCTTTATTTTGATTATCGGTTTGGCGGTGGTGTTTTCGCTGACATTGGTGGCCGCCACTGCGATGGCAATGTCCATGCGCGAACGAACGACCGAAGTCGCGGTGCTCAAAGCGATCGGCTTTTCGAAACTGCGCGTTTTATGGATGGTGTTGGGCGAATCGTGCTGGATTGCCCTCCTGGGTGGACTTTTGGGGGTGGGGATTGGCAGCTTATGCCTGGAGGGTTTACATAACCTCAGCGCCCAGTTCTTCCCTTTTTCCATTCTCGATATGGCCGGTCCGTGGATGATCGTGCTACTACTCATTGCCGTCGGTATTGGCTTGGTAAGCGGCATTGTGCCGGCGATTCGAGCGGCCCAATTGTCCGTAATAGATGGACTGCGGCGTGTCATCTAGGCCCAGTTGCTTTGACGCCGCGCCGCTGCGTAGTATCAGCTCGGCTGGCCCACTTGCACCCATATTCATGATCTAGAAATAAACGCTCAGCCAATGATTCCAATCAAATACAACGTGCGCAACTTGCGGGTTCGTTGGGTCACCACCTTGATGACGGTGATTGCCACCGGCTGGGTCGTGTGGGCCACCGTCTTGACGTTTGGTATGACGGATGGACTCGAGCACGCGCTCAGAATCAGTGGCGATGCGCTGGATGTCATCGTCATGCGCAAAGGGAGCGATGCGGAGACGTCCAGTTCCATCGAGTCCCAGACGGCGCGTGAGATTTCTACGCTCGAAGGGATCGCCAAGGGCCCTGATAATCAACCACTTTGTTCGAACGAATTTGTCACGATTTTTACCAAGCCTCGGCGCAACAACGGCGGAACGACTAACCTGATAGTCCGTGGAGTGGATCCCGTGGCACGAGCGCTGCGACCCGATTTCAAGATCGTCGAAGGACGGGACATCAAGCCGGGGGTGAACGAGATTATCACCAGTAGCCAGATGGCCGCGCGCTTCGAAAACCTGGGGCTGGGTGAAAAGCTGGAGATTAACAAAGTCGATTTTACGGTGGTGGGCTATTTCGAAGCGGGCGGTAGCGCTGCGGAATCCGAGGTCTGGACCGATCTGAGAGATTTGACGAGCGCCCGCCGCGTTCAGGGTGCAATCTCGGTGGTGAATTTCCGTGCACGCGATCTAAAGAGTCGCGATGCGTTGATCAACCAATTGGTCAGCGAAGAACGTTTCAAATTCAAAGCCATTACCGAGTCGGCATACTTCGAGAGTCAGATGACTGCGTCGATTGCCATCCGCTTTATCGGCTACGTCATTGGCGGTTTTCTCACCTTTGGAGCCATGTTTGCAGCCGCCAACACGATGTATGCGGCCGTAGCCAGCCGCGGCCGTGAGATTGGTACGCTCCGCGCGATTGGCTTTAGCCGCTCCAGTATCTTGCTGTCCTTTTTGATGGAATCGATGTTACTGTGCCTGCTGGGTGGGCTGTTGGGCTGTTTGGCCACGCTCCCATTCAACGGTATCTCTACCGGTACGGCAAACTGGGCAACATTTAGCGAAATCACCTTTTCGTTTCGCTTTGGACCCTGGATTCTAGCCCGCGGCGTGATGATGGCGCTCATTATGGGCTTGCTGGGTGGTCTTTTTCCGGCCGTTCGCGCCATCCGTTTGAAAGTGATTGACGCCTTGCGCCAGGCGTAAAACGAAAGCTCAATACGTGGGCTCAGCTATGCGCACCGTGTGACTGGCTGAGGCACGGCGTAACGAGTGTCGGTGTAAGCGCATCAGCAGGCGAACCCCGAGACGGTGCGCGGGCGCTTGCCCGATGCGGCTCAGTCATTCATACTTTCAGATGTTGCGTTTGAGGCCAGTTCGTTTTGCCTCAACCACCCGCAATAGCTTTGCAACTTTGACGCACATCTCACTCTATCCTGTGAAATTTGAACGATGCAGATTTGGCCAGCGATCGATTTACTTGGCGGCAAGTGTGTCCGCCTTCAACAAGGTGACTACAACCGCGAGACGGTCTTTGCAGATGATCCTGTTACCATGGCGCTGAAATGGCGCGATGCTGGGACCGAATTCTTGCATCTGGTCGACTTGGATGGGGCGAAGAACGGCAGTCAAATCAATCAAGCCTCCATTCGCCGCATCGTCATAGAAACGGGGTTGGTTTGCCAGGTCGGGGGTGGGGTACGTGATGAAGAAACCATACTACGTTTGCTGGAATTGGGAGTGGCTCGGGTGATTGTCGGCACCCGTGCACTCCGCGAGCCACAGTGGTTTGCCGAAATGGCCGATAAGTATCCACAGCAACTGGTTTTGGGAATAGACGCCCGCGACGGCAAGGTGGCGACCGACGGTTGGTTGGAAACTTCTACAACGAGCGCCGTGCACCTTGCCCAGCAGATCGCCGGTTTGACAACTCACCTGCCAGCGATCGTCTATACCGACATCGCCCGCGACGGCATGCTGACGGGGCCAAACTTTAAACAACTGCTTGAAATGCAGCAGGCAACTTCGATTCCCGTGATTGCCTCCGGCGGCGTCGCGACGATCGAAGACATCGTGCAATTGAAGGAGATGCAGACACACGGATGTATTGTCGGGCGAGCCCTTTATGAAGGGCGCGTTGAGTTAGAGGAGGTGTTGCAGCGTGCTAGCGAGCATGTTGCAGGCGGACCTCCCTAGCCCGCACGTCCAGTCTTGGCGACTGCGACGATCCGCCCGCTAGAGTGTCAATTTCTCGATTGAAGAAAGGTGTTGACATGACTTGTCAGGTGCAGATCTCGCAGCGTCGAAACATTGCCGTTTGCGGCCACGGATCCAGCGGCAAAACAAGCTTGCTGGATGCGTTGCTGCAAAAAACAGGTGCAACTTCTGGTTCACATTCCGTGGACGATGGCACCAGCGTATGTGACTTTGATCCCGAAGAGAAACTTCACAAGCACACCATCGAAGCCAAAGTACTCCACTGCGAGTACGATTCTACTTATTTTACGTTTCTTGATACCCCCGGCTATGCCGACTGTATTGGGCAGACGATTGGAGCGCTGGCAGCGGCCGACAGCGCGGCGATCTGTATTCACGCGCATGCCGGTATAGAAGTCAATACGCGGCGCGTCTTTCGCGCTGTTACGGAGTTGGGATTACCCTGCTGCTTTATTGTCAGTCGGCTGGACGGTGACGCGATCGATTTCCAGACGCTCATCGGTTCCATCCGGGAAACGTTTGGCAAGAACTGCGTGTTGATGAATGTGCCCCAAGGATTAAGCCACGAATTGAGCGGCGTGATCGATGTGCTGTCACCGCCCGAGGATACCTCTGGGGCTGTGATTGAGGTACAGACGCTGCACGAGCAATTGATTGAGGCCATCGTCGAAACGAATGAGGAGTTCACAATTGCTGGAAGTCCAAGCGGGTCAAACCCAGTTGCTGGATCATGCCGAGGCCGGGCAAATCGTCGCCGTGACCAGGGTTGAAGACTTGCATACAGGGTCGGTGTTGGGCGACGTCGTGATGCCGGCGATACCCTTCCCGCAGCCGATGGTGGGTTTGGCCCTGCGCTCCAGAAGCCACAATGATGAGACGAAACTATCGGTGGCCTTGCATAAGCTGGTCGAAGAGGATCCAACGCTACGTCTCGACCGTGACAGTCAAACGAGCGAGTTGGTAATTACCGGAATGAGCGAACTGCATTTGAAGCTGATACTCGAGCGCATGCAACATCGCGATAAACTGGATGTGGAAACCAAAGATCCGAAGATTCCACTGCGGGAAACGATTCGGGCAAAGGCCGAGGGCTTCTATCGTCATAAAAAGCAGAGTGGCGGTCGGGGTCAATTTGGTGAAGTGCACATTCGGATGCTCCCGTTACCGCACGGTACCGACATCGAGAGCTTTGCCACCAAGTCGCGATTTCCGAACATGAAGGGGAGACACTACGACGCCGAACATAATTTTTTATGGGTGGATTCCGTGGTGGGCGGCTCGATTCCAGGAAACTTACTGCCGGCGATCGAGAAAGGCTTTCAAGAAAGGCTGCTGCGCGGTGTGATTGCGGGTTATCAAATCCATTGATATTGGAAACTATAAGTTAATGCCGCCAGGCGTTCAGCAGCAGATCCTCGCCAACACCAAGCTCGCCGAGGAAGAGGAATGTTGATCCGACCTTCCTGCAAACGATCTCGACGTTGGCAGGTGGTGCCGCAGTTGTAACCGGCACATTTGTCAACGATCTCACGGAAACGGTGCGAAACGTGCATTCCAAACTTAAGAAGGAACTGGCGAAAGTTCGAAAAGGGAACGAGCGCGGGAACGGATTTCGCGCCACGATTCTTAGCTAGCTTTACAAGGATGCAAGGCTATGCGCACAACAGTTAGTCCATTAGCGCCCCGTTTAGTGGCTCTTGTAGCTGCGTTGCTTGCGACTTCGCAGCTCGCCAACGCCCAGTCGAACGCACCCCATTGCGATTACCTCGATGCAGGAAGCTCGACGTATTTTTCCGATGCTCCGAGCGCTGATTCAGCGCAGACGTCGGATTTGGGTACGCCTCGCAGTCCCCTGTCAGACAGCGTTCCGGCACCCAATCAACGCATTACGGACAGTGGTGGATTTGGCAATTTGAATCTCTCATCGGGCAGTACTCCCGGAAATTCGTTTGCTGCTATGACAGCACCTGGAACCTATATTGACAACGCCATTGTCAATAATATGTTCCGTTACCGATTTGACGCTGCTTACAACAACCCGCTGCCAGATCGCGCTGAGTTCTTCTACGCGCAGTGTGGTTGCTTTGGACCTCAAGCCCAAGGTCCGCTGCAACCAGAAAGAAGCGTCGATTACCAGGAGTTAACACCTTACTTTGAACGCGCTCTGTCGAATCGATTCTCGCTGTTTGCTGAAACGCCAGTGCGTTTCATCAACCCTGAAGTTAATGACAATACCGCCGGATTTGGCGACATGAATCTTGGTTTCAAGCGTTCACTGTACGCTCAGAATCAACGCTACTTGACTGGCCAGTTTCGAGTCTATGTTCCAACCGGTGACGCGGATCGCGGGCTGGGCACCCATCACGTAAGCCTCGAGCCTGGACTCTTGTACCTGCGTCGCGTGAATGATCGTACAGTCACACAAGGGGAATTTCGAGTTTGGATTCCGCTTTCAAATGCTCAAGCCAATGTGGGAAACCAACCGCAGAACTTCGCTGGCACCGTTCTTCGTTTTGGCTATGGCGTCGGCTACGACTTGCTGAAGCTCGATACCTGTTGCCAACGTCGACGATTGACGGGCACTTTCGAATCCGTCGGCTGGTACATTACTGATGGGCTTGCATTCGACGGAAACAATCCCGCCGCCGGCGCATTTAGCGTAGCTGGCGACACAATTGTCAATCTCAAGACCGGTTTGCGATACAGTGCCGGACGCCAGAGCGTGGCCTCCAGCTACGGATTTGCTGTAACCGGTGACCGTTGGTATTCCGACATCATGCGGGTTGAGTATCGCTACGTGTTCTAAATCGGATCGAGTTCATCCGGTGCCAGTGGGTTACGCGAACTCATTCGGTGGTTCCAATGACTAAGTCACGTAGAACCTCCGGGATGTAGTTCTCGTAACTCACGGCATTTTGGTAGCGTTGGGTCAACTGGAGATGTTGCGATGCCAGGCTGTGTTCGATCAGCTCCAAACGTGCCTTATGCGCTGTTTGCCAAGCGGAAATCAAACGCGCGTCGGTGGGAATGGTGGCCCCCTTTAGCCAGGCATAACGAAACGTGGCCGCCCCTGGAATCATGTCGGGGGTCGAGTTCTGTGTTTCCGTACTGTTCCGCGTGCGCGACACATCCAGCAGCAGCAATTGGGTGCCAGGGTACGTGCTGACGTAGGTGGATAATTCGCCGCTATCGACCGCAAAGTTTTTCAATTGCAGGGGACTCCGCAATATCTGTAGCTCAGTTTCCCGGTTAGTCGCTTGCGTGGTCAGGTAGAACTGGCCATCGTTGTAAACTTGCTCGCCGCCGCGGTAGTACAGTAGTAATACATCGTTAACCGGAGCACGTAGAATCGCCAAGCGGATGAGTTCCATGGCAGTTTCAATTTTCTCCCGATTCAAACTTGCCCCGGTCAGTGCGTAACCAAAGCAATCTGCAAAGGCAGGTGACTGGAATTTGAATTCGTTTCGATCCTGCAACTTCTCAATTTGGCGTCCCGATAACGAAGCAACGGCCTCTCGGATCAAGCTCAGTTCCTCGGCTTTCGGCACTCCCACACCTACAATCAGGAGATGAAGTCGTTGCCTGACTGTTTCCGGTGACTGGCAATCAATGCGCGCCGTTGCTTTCAAATTGGCCATCTCGGGCAAACCGGGTGCGGTGACGTCAATGACGTTTTGATCGCGGAAAAGTTGGATTGGGCAGCTGAATGTGCGTTCGAGCGAATCGGGGGTTGGAGGCTGTAAGCGAATCGGCTGTTTAAACCCATTGACCGCGACCCAGACTTGTAGCCGCGCATTTTGCAACGCCTGCGGATTGCTGGTGTTCCAACGCACGCGTCCCTTGAGATTGTGTCGGCTGGCGTCCATAGGCGTACTACTCCCCCACGATCCGTCGGCACGTTTGACCAAAAGATTTTCCTTCGTGACACCATCGACCGGGACTAACGCGTCTAATTGCAGCACCACCGGACTTGGTACATGATTGATCGTCAAACTCTGCGATTGCAGCCCGTCGCCGTTCTCCGCGAACAACTGAAAGCGGTTCAGTCCGGGGCGCAAACGTATTGGTGCTTGACGCTGCAGATTCGTGATGATGCCGGCTTTTGCCACCGGCAATTTAGGTGCATCAATCAACTGTCCGTCCTGCCATAACTCAACTTTGGAAAGTGACTTTTGAGATTGCACCAAATACTCCAGTACATCTTCCTCGGCGACCGTTGTCGAATTGTCACCTGGATTCAAAAACACCAAAGTTGGTGGAGTGACCGAGGAGAGTCGTTTTGGAATCGCGAGCATTTCAAGCGCTGGCTTGTCGCTTCCCTGAGCAAAAATCATCAAGGCACTTTGACGCTGTTCGCTCTGCCAGGGCACGGCGCCCATCTTCAATTTGAATTGCCCAGCAGTCTGCTCGCTCGTCCATTGGTCCCGAGATAGCTCGCGACCGTTCAGCAAGACGCGATCGATTGGGGTGGCAGATTGTCCCGTCACCTCCACGGGATAGGTGGCCGCGTTGATTTCTAATGGAATCTCGCGAGCCGCGATCGTGGGGCTCGGTTGGTAGTAAATGGTCAAGGCCGTGGTCCTGGCAGTAACACCTGTGTCGTTCGACAACTCCAGCACGAGCGTATTGCTGCCAAGCGTCAACGGCAGGCTCGCCTTGATCGTTCCGTTTTTTAAGTCCACATCGATGGATTGGTTCAATAGTTGGCCATTGATGAAGGCCTTAACAACCAGTGGTCGCAGGCCGCGCACTATTTGAAAAACGGCTTGCAGCTCTGCGGTGGGCTGCAACTGCAATTGCGAGAGCAGTTGATTGGCAGCAGGGCGCAAGATCTCGATGTCGGGAATCGGCTGCTGATAAAGTATGTCGAACGTGAGATCGGCCTCGGGACTGACTTCCGTTTTTGATACTAAACGAATCGTATTGCGGCCTGGCCTCAATTTCACTGGCGCAATAAATTCAAATTCGGCGGCGGAATCCGACTGAAAGCCCGGCAGGGCGACATCATTCAAGTTCGCCTTCACCAATTTTTCCTCCGCGACGATTTTGCCCGTAATCCGCAAATCATCGGTAGCCACGACCATTGGGAGTGATGCGTTACGAACGAAAGTTAGCGGCCGCGTCCCCAATTCGCTCAGTGATTCGAGTTTGACGATACTCAGCGCAGGTGGATTCTTATCGCGCGGGACACGCACGACTTCGATCGGTAAATTTACCGTTTCGAGCGCGGCGGTGCCCGCTGCGTCGGCGCCTGCATTGGTGGACTCAAGCTCAAACCGATTTCGACCTTCGATAAGCTCCAAGGCGAAATCAATCGTCTGCTCCTCGCCGGTCTCGTTGGCCCAGGCGCGCAGCGTGTTCTTCGTTCCGTTTTCCTCAACGCGGACCAGACGCGTCTCGAAGCCGACACCGTGGGAACCGAGCTGTACCTTAGCAGCCAAAGCCGTTTGAGTTTCTTTGGTTGTCACCGCCGGAACGGTAGTGATCGAGAGACTAGGGCTCTCCGGAACAAATTCAAACTGTGTTTCGACGAGCAACTTCCGCGTGGGAGTTTCGTTCGTCAGCATTTCAGCCTGCAACCGATGGGGCCCTCTGGACCAAGTCAGCAAATCGGTCCCGTCCACCTGCCAGCCATCCAATGCAGTCGGTGCAAACGGACCGACGGCTTTCCCGTCAACCAAGAGCACGAGACTCTGAATAACGGTGGTTGGGAAATCGGGGTTGGTAATGCGCAACGTCACTGCTTGAGGCGGTTTCCGTAGAATCCCCTCACGGCCGACCTCGTTCCAATTGTCTGTTCTGTCTCTGAGAACCTTTAGATTCATCCGCGGTTCGACCAAAGTGATGGGTACGCTTGCAATTGGCTTACCTAAGTTCGTAATTAGATCGCGCAGCAAGCCCGAAGTGTAGAGCTCTGGATACTGTTCGAGCGGCACAAATGCCACTGGCCTATCCGCCTGTTTTACGTTCAGTTGCCAGCCCAAACGCTGCCGCATCTGACGATCGCTGGCATCAAATGGCCCAAGTGGACTCCAGCCGATCCATCGCCGATTCCCATCCAAATTCGGCTTCGTAATCATTAACTGAAACAGTGGTTTGGGAACGTCCGCGGCCTGCTCGAGTGTCAGCATCACATCTGCAGTTTGGGCGGCACGCTGACGGCGTAGCTTGATTGGCGAGCCCGGTTTCAGCGTCCTAATAGAAGCGTACAGCTCTACGAGCTTCGTCCAAGGTTGGAGTTGATCTGGGGATGCCTTATCGAAAAAGCCCAGTAGCTGGTCGCCGCCCTGGAACACCGTGGCCGCCGCAGACCCGGGCTCAACCCTCTCGACTTCGAGGCTCTTTTCTTTCTGCAACAAGGCAACACCGGCCAAGATGGATCGCGGTTTGAAAAGTGTATCGTGGTCCGATAGATCCCACAGCGCGATTGTTTGGTCCTTGCTGGCGGTAGCTAGCAAGCGCGAATCGCCCGAAAGTGCCAAACTGATAATCGGTTCTGTATGACCTTGGAAAATCCGTTTTAATTTGCCATCCTGGGCGTCAAATACCCCCAACCACGGCTGGCCATTTTCCTGTGCGGCCACGATCAATAATGGAGCCCGTGTGGACTTGATAGAATCACTTAGGACATAGTCGGTGATCGAATGTGACGCTGGCACTTGCATCGTCTGACGGATGATGCCGGATTGCAGAACACTCAACTGCCGTGGATTGCCAGCCGCTCGCGCGACAGACCATTCATTGCCGACGGCACGACTTAGTTTCCACGCTGTCGGTTCGCGTTCTTCGATTTGGTTCTTGGCAAAATTGAATACGTATTTCGCAGCGGGAGCAGAATCCGCGGCACGCTCAGCGATCCGTAGTCCCAGTTCCCCTTGTCGCTCCACAAACTCGACTGTTTGAGGTGCCGTAGACTGCCCAACTAAACGCTGCGGCTCGAATTTTTTTTCGAGTAAATCAGCTAGCTTGAAAATTAAGATTTCATGATCCGGATGTCCTGCCAAGGCCAAGAATGCACTGCTATTGTTGGAAACCAATTCAGGGAACGGGTCACCTGGCACAGTCTTCCAGAGATCCTGACGCATGATTTCTCGTGACGGAGCGCCTGGCTGCGGTACGGTCAGGAGTCGCAATTGAAAATGGTTGGGGGTCCAATTGGAATCAAACACACACAGCACCGCGGCGATGAGATCCGTGGCTGCGGCTGGACGAGTCGACATGAGGGATACTGCCAAGGGCAGAAACTTTTCTCCCGCCTGCTCTGGAAAGCTGATCTGTCGACTCGAATCGCGCTGCGGCAACCCTGACGCATCGAGATTCCAAAAAGCGATACTCCCCGCTCGCTGTGCTGTATTGCCGCTAGCCGTCACGATCCATTGTGGCCGCGGTATTGGCTTGGCCAAACTGTTGAACAATCCGTCCGACAAAGGGGGAGAGGGTAAACGGTCAGCTGATTTCCAGTGAAACATTTTGCCTGAGCCCGAAGCGGCCAAGACATTCACGCCGGCGCCGGTCGCGGCCATTGCAGCCAACGAAGGCCGATACGGCGAAGGTTCCGGCAGTAAGTCTGGCAATTGAACACTGGCGATTTGTTTGCCGCTGATCACGTTCCAAGTCCGTATGCTACCGATCTGCACCTGCTGCGCATTGCGGTCAAAACCCACCGATACCAGTTGCTCGGAGCCATCAGCGCACTGGACAAATTCGAGACGGCGAACTGGACCTAAATGCCCCTCCAGTCGCCGAAAAGAGTTGTCGTTGCGATCGAGGACGTAGATCACCCCTTGCTCACGCAACTCCACGGTACTGATGGGTGTCTCGATTGCTTGATCCCGAAACGAAGCGGCCCGCGCCACCATGTTGGAATAGCCGCCAATTGCAACCCACCTACCATCGCTCGAAAATGCCAAAGCGTCGATGTTACCATTTCGACCAGGACCAATCGGCAGGCGAACTGTTTCATCTGGTTTGGCGTCGAAATTCCCCTGCTCGTTGAGTCGCCAGACACGTACAACTTTGTCCCAGCCAGCGCTCCACAACTCTCGACCACTGGGTTCCCAAGCGAGCGAGGTTACAAAGCTCGAATGGCCGCCGGTTTCAATTCGCAGTATCGGCTCGGGAGCGTTATCCGCCGCACTGAGATGCGATGCGCCGACGTAGGATATCACAGCGAAAATCGCTAGCACGTTGAATTCGCGCATCATGTTATAAAACCCACTTTGTTTTCGTTCAGCCTATGACGTTTGCTTACGTTCAATGGTAAGCTGTAGGCTACTCAGATGCTACTAGCTAGGCACGCCGTCCTCGCTTGTTCAACATGTCTTTAGGAGTTAGGTGTTAGATTGATTTCGCCAATTCCGCCGAGCGATCGCGGGCGATTTGAAAAGTTTATCGCACAGTTTCGAGAACGCTGGAATGCGGAATTCTCAGGCACAGTCGCGTCTGATTCGTTCGATCGCTACCTGCCACCGCCCGACGATGCGCTAAGACGCCCCGTGCTCTTGGAATTGGTGGCGATCGATGTGGTCACTCGTCTGGCGCGCCGCCAGCAAGCCACGCTGTTGAGCTATGTGCAACTCCTGCCCGAACTCGGCCCCGTTGATCAACTTCCGGTCGAGCTGCTGGAAATTGATTTCTTGCACCGCCAGCACTCTGCCTTTCCAACGGACATCGATCACTATTTGGATTCGTTCCCAAGTCAGGCCGACCTTTTTCGCCAGCGACTGAAGGCTCGCCAGGCAGCGTTCTCGGAGCCGGAGGGAGGGACGCTGATCGCTTTTCCCAAAGGTGATACGGTCGACATCTATCCCGTCTTGCCATTCGCACATGCCCCCCAAGCAACACAGATTTTTTCTGCGGAAGAAGAGGCCAAAGAGGTTCGAAGGAATCCCGCTCCACGGAATCCGCACCCGCCACAACCAAATTCAACCAGCCCAACCAGTGCCCACCGCGAGGGTATGGCTTCTGCCGCCACGACCCGGATCGTGACTTTGGAGAGCGGCTATCGGATGATTCGCCAAATCGGGCAAGGAAGTTTTGGTGAAGTCTGGCTGAGCGAAGCGCCGGGAGGTGTCGAAGTGGCCCTGAAGCTGGTGCGTATTCCAGCAGGACAGCGCATCCGCGACAAGGAACTGCGATCCTTAGATCTCATGAAACGCATGCGGCATTCCTTCCTGATGCA
>JBBQRC010000053.1:0-12599 GCA_038215215.1 Pirellulales bacterium | reverse complement strand
GCTTAAATTGAGCTGAGACGTGACCGTCAACTAATTTAGAGAACTCCTCCAAGCAACGCAGCGACTGTCCGACGCGTTCACATCCCGCGGAGACTATTCCCCGCCAATCCGAGCGTGAGTTTTCCTCCACGGTCGAACTGTGGGTACCGGCGTCGCCCTCCGTGCTACGCGAGGAAAGACGGGCGACTCGATCAAGTTGGGCAACCACTGTCCCCAGTTCGTGGCGCAACGCTTTGATCCATTTTGCAGCCACCGCGTCTTCACTTACCAAGCGCGCGACATCCTCGAGGGTCCGCAACCCTTCGGCAGCTCGGTTCGCATTGGCGTCTAAAATCCTCCACGTTGATGTGTCTGACAAGTTGCTGTACCCCGTTGGCATCGTCCGCGCAATCCAAGAATCCACTGCAAAGGGCGCAGTCAAGGTTACGCGTATTGCACATCGGCGATCTTAAACAGCGTTTCTACTTTGCGAAAGCCGAACTTTTCATAGAGCCGGATGGCGGCTGTATTTTGCACGGTGACTTCCAAGTTCGCAAACATGCAGCCGGCCGTTCGAAAACCGCGTAGCGCATATTGCAGCAGCGCTTTGCCAATACCCAGGTTTCTAAACTCGGGAGGGACGCCGAGATTTTGAATCGCCCCGTCGCGCGGCGTCGTTAACAATCCCTGAATCGTTCCGCACGGTTGCAGGACATCGCTAAAATCGTTGCAGCGAACCGCGAGCCAAGTCGCTTCCTGGACGAAGTTACTGCGATTGGTGATCTCGCGCATTAAATCCTTGCAGCCCGTTTTGTCGCCCAAGCATTCGAAAACATGGGAATCAATTTCGGCACGGAAGCTCGCCCATTTGACCGCTGCGTGTTGTGCGAGCAAGGCCGGAGACCAGGGCAATAATTGGATGCCCTCTGGAACGATAATCTCATCGAGCGGCGCTCGATCAAGCCGCAATTCCATGCGATAACGTTTGAAGTAGGTTAATGCCATGCCGCATCCTCCGAGCGAAAATCTACACGCGAATATTCAGTTAGTCAAATTTTTCGGTGGCCAAGACCCAAGGATCCTCTTTGCCTGGCGGCCTCGTAAAGCGTCAGAGCCGCGCTAATAGAAACATTTAAGCTATCTGTAGTGGAACTCATAGGAATGTAAAACGATTGGCACAGCGAAGCGGGCCAGGAGTCATCAAGGCCGTGCGCTTCGCTGCCAAACACGAGCGCCGTGGAGGCCACTAAATCGGTTTCCCAAAGGGGAGTTTTGCCGTCAACTCGGGCAGTCTGCATGCGAATGTGTTGTCGGGTGCAAAGTTCGATCACCTCTGTCGGAGAAGCGACTGCGATGGGTAAGCTGAACATCATTCCGCGGCTGGCGCGGATGGCATTTGGGTTAAAGACGTCGCAGACTGGGTTTGTCAGCACCACCGCCTCCGCTCCGCTGGCTGCCGCCGTCCGCATGCAGGCACCGAGGTTGCCGGGCTTTTCGAGACCATCGAGTACCAGAATCAAAGTCGGACTTTCCAAGCGGAGTCGCGCTAATTCAAGGGGTGGGCATTGAGCAACGGCAACCACCGAGGATTCGCGATCGCCGTACGCTAGCTTCTGCATGACCCCTGCAGAAACCGGTTGGAGTGACGTTTCGGGGAGTCCGGCGCGTAACCACCATTGCTCAAGTTCCAGTCCACGGACGGAAAACTGGTCTGGAAAATACACTGTGGCTATTTCGATTCCAGCCGCCACAGCACGCACAATTTCTCGTTCACCATCGATGATGAATTGCTTTAATTTTCTCCGCTGTCCCGAGTCACGCAGTTTGACGACCTGCTTAATCGTGGAATTTTGGATACTCTGAATCGGGGGTTTCATACCAATTAGTCGTTTGACGTTTACAAGTTCGCTTGAGCAACGGGATTCGGCACTCAAATTCGGCCCGATTCCTACAGGCGTTACAGCCTCCGTTAGATTGCACGGCTTCGATGGAATTTGGCTGCGGATCAAACCGTTTTGAGGGCGATGACTAAGACTCGAACTGCATTCTATCTTAACCACTGCGATGGGAATAAGCATGCTTCAGGACGAATATGATAGCAATCCATATCTGCAGCAAGAAGTGTTTTCGGCCTCTCCCATCCGACTTCGCTGGATGCTCATTTCCCAGGCCGTCGAGTTATGTGGCGCCGTCGAGGTTTTCTGGAAAAACGGCGATTTCGCGCCGGGAGACCAGTGGTTATTGCGGGTGCGCGATATTCTGGGCGAACTGCTCGCGGGGATCACCGAGGGCAATCCGCTGAGCCTGCAAGTTGCCGATTTTTATTTGTTTCTGCTCAAACTCCTGTCCGAAGCGGAGCAGTCGCATGATCGCGACCGGCTAACGACACTTAAGGAACTGTTGGTGATCGAGTCAGAGACCTGGCAAATGGTTCATCAGAAGTCGTTCGCGGACAGCAATTCCGTGCCGACCGGCTCGGCCACAGGGGTAGCCTCTCCACTCATGCCCGCTTTTGACCACTACGACGATTCAACCTCGGGTGGTTCATTCAGCCTTGACGTCTAACTGGCAGAATCTCTGCCTGCTCGGTGGGAACTAGCGAGCAAAAAACTTGCCAGCAGCCTAAACTAGCAGCGAAGGCAAGGGTGACCGTGACTGGATTAGCAATTGAAGCTCGTAAGCTATCGAAGATTTATCGCTCGGTGAGTGCGCTCGTCGACTGCGATCTCGAGGTCGCCAAGGGCCAGGTGTTTGGGTTGTTGGGTCCCAACGGAGCAGGCAAGACAACGTTGCTCAGGACTTTATTGGGCTTCCTCCGACCGACCAGTGGTACCGCACGGATCTGTGGCTTTGATTGCGTGACGCAGAGTCTCGAAGTGCGGCGACATGTGGCTTATCTGCCCGGTGAAGCTCGGCTCTATCGCTCCATGAGGGGTCGCGATGTGATTGCGTTATTCAGCGGGCTCCAAGCCAGCGGTTCGACACCGCGGTCACTTACAATCGCCAAGCGTCTGGACCTAGATCTTTCTCGACGTGTGATGTTCATGTCGACTGGCATGCGCCAGAAGCTGGCAATCTCACTTGTGCTAGGTTCCAAAGCGCCCGTCGTGATCCTTGACGAACCCACCGCAAATCTGGATCCAACCGTCCGTCGAGAAGTGGTCACACTGGTTCGTGAAGCACGCGGTGAAGACCGCACTATCGTGCTGTCATCGCATATCTTCAGTGACATCGAAGAGACGTGTGATGAAGTTGCGATTCTCAAACAGGGACGCGTCGTAGGTGGCGCCAACTTGAACGCGCTGCGACAATTGCACATCGTCAGAGGACGAGTCGTGGATGGCGAAATGCTCGCTCAACGAGAACTGTCAAATCTCAGCTTCATCGAATTCTTCAGCCAGGTAGGAGGTCAAGTTACTTTGCAATTGAGTGGACCTCCCCAAGCATGGTTGGCGTGGTTGGACGAGTTGGGGTTGGACCAGATGAGCATTGATAATGCGGGTGTACGGGCACTCTACGAGCGGTTTCATGCGCCCAATACCATTGCGCCAGAGGATGGTTCTGCTAGCCTTGAGCCATCACACTGCACTACCAACTAACGTGGTTCATCGATGACTCGCCTACTGCTGAAAAAATACATTCATGAATCCTCACTGCTGTGGATAGCCTGCGCCGGGATGCTGGTCGTTTTTTGCTGGGTGCGAGTTTGGATTGTCTGTCAGTTCGAACTCCAAAAGTTTGAAAGTCTGCTCGAACAACTCAAACCCTTCGAAAAGTTCTCCCCAGTACCACTGTCGCAGTTGCTGACGTATGCCGGCAGCATCGCGATGACCTTTGACGAACCAGTCTTGCTGCTGTGCATTCTGGTGTGGTCGATCTCCCGTGGTTCTGATGTCGTAAGCGGGGAAATCAATCGTGGCACGCTGGAAATGCTTTTGTCGCAGCCCATTAGCCGGTTACGATTGCTGGGTACACATGCGTTGGTTTGCGTGGCCGGATTGGCGGGGCTGTGCGGCTGCGTCTGGTTGGGGCTCTATTTGGGGATCCAGACGAACAGTGTCAAGGAAACGATGACACCCAAAATCGACATCACGTTGCCCTTCATTCCAATTCAAATTCCCGTTCAGACTGGTCCGTCGGAGACGGTGCAAATTTCTTTGCATGAGCGTGTGCAGCCCGGACTTTATCTAGCACCGACATTCAACCTGTTCGCTCTTGGTTTCGTGGTCCTGGCATTTAGTGTCCTGTGCAGCGCGGTAGATCGCTTTCGATGGCGCACTATCGGCATCGTCGTCAGTGCGTACATCGTGCAGCTTTTGCTGTATCTGCTCAGTAAGGCCGCTGAATTCACTCATTTTTGTGCTTCGTTCACCGTCCTGAGTTGCTATCAGCCGGATGCCATCGTGCAACTGGAGCGGTCGAATGCTGAAGCGGGCTGGTCGCTGCTCAGCGAGTCATCGATGTTACCCTTAGGTCTGGGTCCATTAGGGGTTTCGTCGCTCTTGATTGCGATCGGCTGTTTATTCCTTGCAGCTGCGTTTTATTGCTTCGAGCGGCGTGACATCCCGGCACCACTGTGAGCGGCTGGGCCGACTAGGAGGGGGCATGTCAACTTTAGCCAGTCGATCGCTCAGAGTCAGAATTCTCGATTGATTATCATCGTGCGCGAGATGGTCTTGCCCCCGAAGAACTTGGGAGCAAAGTACATATTGTTGTCCAGCGGAACGGTAACTTGGACGCTAATCTGCTCGGTGGATTCCTTTATCTTCGATGGACTAATCGTCACGGTGGATTCATGCACCCTGGCGATATCCAGGACATTCTGAGCGGCGCTTTTACACTGTGCGGCGGTCGCTCCAGAAACGATCCCTCGGCGTGCTCCCTGAAGCGAGGCAGATTCCACCGTGTGAATCAACATGTTCGCACGCGCCAATTCAATCCCTGCAAAGACAAACAGAAAAAAGATGGGCGCGCAAAACGCAAATTCGACGGCGGTCGCTCCGCTGCGACGACGAGCCTGACGTGCCTGATGAGCGGGACTTCGTAGTTGATTGTGGGGCATCATATTCATCTAAAAGTTACTCGACGATCACAGTGGCTTTGGCAGCAAACTTCTTAAAGATTTCGATCAAGCTGATTTCATCGCTCGCATGCGCGTGTAACCCTCCGCCGGCTTGCGCCACAAGCTTCATATAGTCTTGGTCTGCATCCGTACTAAAGGTGACTGTGTAGACGGTGATGCGATCCGCAGCCGCAGCCGTGGCGGAAGCGATGGCATCTCCGGCTGTGGGGTAGCCATCGGTTAAAACGATCATCACTTTATCAGCAAATTTACGTACATCTCCCCCCGTTAAAACGGTGCGCGCTTTATCGATGCCCGAAAAAATCTCTGTATTGCCGTTCCAGACCCGCGAGGAGATGTCATCGATCTTGGATTTGACGAGGTTAAGGTCGGGGGTCAACGTCAGTTCAATAGTAGAATTCGCGGTGCGACCACAAAGTCCGCGCATAACCCTATTCAAATCGCTGCCATAGGTCACGATCGAAACTTGTTCTTCAGAAGTATTGGTGGCCAGGGTATCGCAGAAGACGCGCACAGCATTCTTGAGATTGGTCCAGCGCGAGGTGCTATTCGGCGGATTGCAAAATCGTGGATCACTGATGGACATTCCGGTTTCGGTCGTAACCATGTCCAGTTTCATACTGGTTGAACGATCCAGTACCAAGCAAATATCCACGTTCAGAAACGAAGCGGTTGCCGAAGCGTGAGGCGCGAATTGGCCGTTACCAACGAGAGTGCTAAAGAACAACGGTACGGTTCCATCAAGATTGCTAAGATTTCGCACCGAGTTAATGCGCACGGCATTGGGAGGATAGCCGTCAGTGTCGAAGTTGAAAACTCCTTCGTTATTAGCCGTCGCGCGACCAAAGTCGACGTCATTCACAGATAAACGCAGGGGCTTGCCCGCCACCGTAAATCGTTTGGCCACGTCCAGAGCTTCTGCTGTAGCCAACGTTTCATCTTCGTAGCGGGAGAGATTATCGGCGGCGACACGAGCCGCATTATCGGCTGCCAAACGCATTTCTGTTTGTACCAGTTGCATATAAGCCATATCGATGGAGAAACCGAGCATGATTAACAAGACCGGCAGCACAAACACGAACAGCGTAAGAATTGTGGCACGACGAAATTTCTGGGAAATACGCATAACGATTCTCCGACAAACGACTTAACGCAAAGCGAACGCATTCACTGTGATCTGACTGGTAGTTGTAGGTATAAACGCGCCAATTTTTAAATTGCTCGAGGCAACAGCTACTGTTTGAATGTGAATCAAATCTCCGCGGGCGGTAGAAGTGAAGGGCGCCCCCGTCGAACTTTGGATCGACACTGTGTAATTTCTGATCCTGCACGCATCGAGCGATTGAGTCACCTGGGAGCGAATTGTCGCTTCAGTGCAACCCGAGCGACTGGCCTCCAAGGTTCCCGCGTAGGCGGCAGCGGCAAGCGAATTACGCAGGAAAATGAGGTCACACGCTTCGACAGACGCTCCTACCAGGAAAACCAGGAGCGGCAGACAAATCGCCAATTCGACCAACGCAGCAGCGCGGTTTCGACGAAATTTCGTTGATAGTCTAGATCTTGTCCTACGCATCATTATTTGCCGGGGCAAAAGCAAATCTGAAGGGGAATAGGTAGGCGATTGAACGCCAATTGGTCCAAGATTTCTTGAACCTTCAAAAGCTTAGGTCACGCTTAACAACGATGGCGACATTTCGTCGAACTTCTTCAGCTACCCCGCCTTACCGCGTCCATAACTTTAAGCGCAGTTGCACCGTCCTAAGGCAGTAAAACGGTCTGTGGTTCGGCAATCAAATCGCCCTCTGTGGCCCGGCGACAGCCAAAAACTATGTTTTATGGCCGCTGAAACGCCATTAACCTACTGCAAATTGCCTTAGACCGAGCCAGCTCCGGGTTGGCATTTGAGCATCCGATCAGCCATTTTGATGGAAGTCACGAATCGCTCGCTAAGTGGTAGTTGGTTCGCTACCATACTTAGTCCCAACTCTTCAGTGAAAGCCCTTGATGAACCAATTGAAGTCTGCAAACACGTTGTTGGCCGGTCCGAGCACGCCACGCTACCTCGTCGATTTTCATCCGAAGCAGCTTTCTCATCACTTCACCGATGTGCTGATCATTGGGGGAGGATTGGCTGGGCTACGAGCCGCCAATGCTATCGACTCGAAGCTGCGAGTCGTCGTCGTTACCAAGGACAAAGTGCAGGAGAGCAACAGCAATTACGCGCAGGGCGGTATCGCCAGCGTTTGGGATCCCGAGGATCGTTTCGAAGACCACGTGCAGGATACTCTCACCGCCGGTGGATCACTGTGCGACGAAAAAGTGGTCGACATGGTCGTCCATGAGGGGCCTCAGCGGGTAGCCGAATTAATCGATTGGGGAACGCAATTTGATCGACATGATGGACAACTAATGCTCGGTCGCGAGGGCGGCCACAGTCATCAGCGCATCATACATGCTCTAGGGGATGCCACCGGCCGTGAGGTCATGCGAGCCGTAATTGAACGGACCCGAGCTTGCGAAAATGTCCAGATTTGGGAGCAGACGTTCACCATCGATTTACTGACAGTCGAGGGACGCTGCCACGGCGCCATTGTCTCGCGTTTCGGCCAACCGCCGCTGCTGTTATGGGCCAAACAGACCATTCTGTGCACCGGTGGCTGCGGCCAAGTCTATCGCGAGTCGACGAATCCTCGCGTTGCCACCGGGGACGGGCACGCGCTAGCCTACCGCGCCGGGGCTCAGTTGCGAGACATGGAATTCATGCAATTCCACCCTACCGTCCTGTATATTGCCGGCAGTTCGCGAATTTTGGTTACCGAAGCCATCCGCGGTGCAGGGGCTCATTTGGTTGACTGCAATAACCATCGTTTCATGCAAGACTACGACAGTCGCCTGGAGCTCGCCCCACGTGATGTGGTGAGTCAGGCGATTGTCAAGCAAATGGAGAAAACTCAGCATGCTTGCGTGTACTTATCGTTACGCCATCTAAGCGCTACCCAAGTCGAGCAAGAGTTCCCGACCTTCACCGAGGCCTGCAAAAAATTCGGATTGGATGCCACTCGCGATCCCATTCCCGTGCGGCCTGGTGCTCACTACATGATCGGTGGTGTCAGAGTTGATCAATATGGGCGGACTGATCTACCGGGACTATGGGCTGCCGGTGAAGCCACAAGCTCCGGATTACACGGCGCCAACCGACTTGCCTCCAATAGCTTACTGGAAGGTTTGGTCTATGGCGTGCGTGCCGGTCAGCAGGCGAGCATCGAAGCGCAGAACATGCAGGATGAATATAAGGTGCTGCCGATCAGTTGCCACACACCCTTCAAATCGACGGAATCGCTGGACATCACCGATATTCGCAACGCAGTGCAGAGTGTCATGTGGCGCATGGTAGGGGTTCAGCGTCGGCAGGATCGCATCGAAGAGGCTTTGCATTCGATTCGAGCTTACTCGCGGTACGTCTTAGCCCAACGCTTTCATTCGGAAGAGGGGTGGGAATTGCAGAATATGCTTACGGTATCGCATTTAATGGCGGAAGCTGCCTTGGCTCGTACCGAGTCTCGCGGGGTTCACATGCGTACCGATTATCCAGCCCTGGACGACGCGCACTGGCGAAAACACCTAGTTTTTACCCGTTCGTCCTAACACGCTCCTTGGGCGTCAGCATTCTGCAACGTCCTACCGCCGGCTGAGATTATCGATTCCACATTTGCCAGGTGGGCAACTGTGGCCTAGGCTTCCATGCCGTTTTCCGTCAATTGCGTACTCCGTGCTTGCCGGTCGATTGGCGTCGCTCTAGAAAAACTCGAACCGCGGTTGGAAAATTCGCTCATGATTACGCCCGGAACCCAGGATCCTGCCCATCTGACAGGGGACGCAAATCGGCTGGACGAAATAATTCAACGCATCCATCAGCTCGCTCCCGTCGCGTCCTCAGCTTCATCGACAACGCCCTCGTTCGGACCGCTACCGAAAGCTGACGCACTCGGTGAGGCGGATGGCATCCGCGCGCTAACCAATGCGGCGGCTGCGACAAGCGAAACCCGCGATCGAGACGAGCCGTTCATTCCACCCGCTCCCAAGTCGTTTCAAGAGGCGGGTATCAGCGAGGCGTTGGTCGAAGAGTTGGTAATGCGTTACCTGCTCGGTCGCGGAGAAGCGACGGGACGAGACATTGCCGAACAAGTCAAACTGCCATTCCGCCTGCTTGAACCGATGTTGAATCGACTCAAATTCGAGCAATTGACTGCTTACCGCGGTGCCAACTCGGTCAATGACTACACACATACCTTGACCGATTCCGGGCGTGACCGTGCCCGTCGCTACAATCAGATATCGACTTACTACGGTGCCACGCCGGTGCCACTCGATGCATACTGTCGCGCTGTAAAGTTGCAATCAGTCGAAGGGCAAAGGCCACGCCGCGAGCAACTTTTGGAAGCGTTCAAAGACCTCTTGATCGACACGCGCATGCTCACCAAACTCGGGCCGGCGGTCAACAGCGGTCGCGGGATGTTCCTTTACGGATATCCCGGGAACGGAAAGACCAGTATCGCTGAACGCATCACGGCGGCATTCGGCAAATTCGTGTGGATTCCTCGAGCTCTCAGCATCGACGGAGAAATTGTTCGTTTGTACGATCCCATGCTCCACGACGCCGCCGAACAACCGAAAAACGAAGGGTTGCTCGACCATTCGGAAATTGATCGCCGCTGGATTCGCATCCGCCGTCCCACGATCGTCGCCGGTGGCGAATTAACCATGGACATGCTAGAGGTTCAACGCAATCGCGAAACCAACATCAACGAGGCCCCGCTGCAGCTCAAGAGCAACTGTGGAGTACTGTTGATTGACGATTTTGGTCGACAGAAAATGCGGGTTGACGAACTCCTCAATCGTTGGATCGTTCCGCTGGAAAAACGCTACGATTATTTGAACATGAGTAGCGGTAAGAAAACACAAGTCCCATTCGATCAATTAGTTATCTTCTCGACCAATCTTCAGCCGAAGGACTTGGTCGACGATGCATTCCTCCGCCGCATCCCCTACAAGATAGAAGTTCTCAATCCAAGCGAAGAAGCGTTCCGCAAGTTGTTCGAGATCATGTGTCCTCGCGTCGGCCTGCCCTATGTCCCCGAGGCCATTAACTACCTCATCGACAAACACTACCGTCCTAGCGAACGCCCCTTCAGGAATTGCCACCCCCGCGATTTGCTGTTGCAGATCAAGAATTATTGCCTGTATCACGACTGCAAGATGGAGTTGCGGCCAGAGTACATCGACTTTGCAGTCGAGAACTACTTCTCCATTATGTAGGCCAACCGCAAAAGATTTACTGGAACACTCCGTCGCGGTCCATCACGTGGAAGTTTGCCGTGGTTGGTGAAAATGAAAAAGGCGCCCTCTCAAAGTGAGAGGACGCCCGTGGTGGGGAGACGCAGTGTATTGTTTCGCTAGTTAACTCCGACGACGGCTGCCGAATTGTCCGGTGCGACCGCTGCCAAAGGGGGGTGCACTTCCAAGGGGAACTTCATCTCGTAGTCCAAGCACGTCAAAAACCACTTTGCGTGACCGTATTGGCCAGCCGTGATAGTGTTGATGTTCTCTTTCAACAGCATCTTCATCGCTCCGATCATCGTCTGCAACTCACGCTGCGAGGGACTGCCATCTCCGCTGTTATCCGTGGTTCTTAGTGCAACCAGAGTATCAATACTCTCCCGCAGCGCTGTGTACTGCTCCATGCGTAAAACGTGTGGCCACGTGACGCGTGCGTTATCAAGCTGCTCCTTAGTCAAGCGGTCTGGCAGGCCATTTCGCGACAACTGCTCCCAGACTTCGCGCGAAAGCGGAGTTGGGCTGTAACGCTCCCGGAAGCTGATAATCCGCTCGCGATTCTCGATGACCGTCTGCACGTACAGGCGGCTGTTCTCAAGCTGTCGCCTGTAGGCGTCCGCGTAATTGACTGCAGCCAGCGAATTGGCGTAGTTCGCCTGTCCTATAGCTTGCACTGCCGCGGCTTGCCCACGTAAGAACCCCTCTTCGGCCGTGCTTGCATGATGGTAATAAGTCCAGTTGTTCGGTGCATACGCCGTCGACTGGGCTGTAGCTACCGATGCCAACGAGTACGTAGCCAACACCGCCACCAGACTTGATATTAATCTTCGCATAGTTCTCCTCCCCGATTCCGATTTGAATAACTCCTGTCACTACATTTTGCGTGCCAAACATCACACATCTTTGCAGTGATTCAGTAGTTATCGAGCAGATCGCGGTTTTGTTGCCAAACTTGGCAAGTTATTTTCCGAACAGGTGAGTTAGGGTGCGTCGGGATGAATCAGAATGCCCCAAAACTGCAGCGAAGTGAGACAGCCCTCTCATAGTGAGACGGCACCAGCGCCTCATTGAGCGCCGACGCGTGGGGCGATTGTCGCGTAGCGCAATCGAGCGGACACGCACTACGATTCTGCGCGGTGATCGCCCACGCTACGGCTTGGCAGGTGCGAGAGCGGGCACTTTGGGTCCGGCCGAGGCGGTCGGCACAGCATCCGCTGCTAAGTCACCGAGAGCATATTGAATGCCGTCAAGAAGGTGCTGAAGAATGACGGGTTTGCTGAATGTCTCTTCACGGTGGCCAAAGTTCGTATAAAAGACGCGACCATCTCCGGCCTGACGCAGCCAAGAGACGGGAACTTCCCGCGGTCCGTCATTGATCAGCTTAGATACTTCGGGCTGATTCATATCTAAGCTAACCAGCACACGCAAAGCATCGTAACCTTCGAATGTCTCCGGTTTGTATTGATAGATTTCGTCAGTGTGCCAAAAGCCTTTTCCGCCGAAGGCCCGGTTCAGCACATGTTCGGGATCATCCAATTTAAACGCCCAAGTACCTCCAGCATTCCAAGGATGCCCACCAAATTCCCCGCCAATCAAGGCACGGCATTCCGGATACCGCCCAAAATTGTCGCTGGCAGCGTGGATACCTATCAACCCCTTGCCTCCACTAATGAAGTCGAGCAAAGCATTCTGCTGCGCGGCTTCGGCGAATTGCATGCCGGTTGTATTGTTCAGCAAGACACCATCGTATTGCTGCAAGTTCTCAGTCGTGAATACTTCATAGGTATCGGCCAGATCCGCAGTATAGGCTCCCGTTTTCTGCCCCATCGCAATGATGGCTTGATTTGCATACGGGATTGAACTGTGAATGAATCCCTCGCAGCGGTAAAAAACGAGCACGCGTCGCGTCGATTTGGGCTTGGCGATGGCTGTGGCAGGAACCGCTTTTTCGATGGCAGACTTTTGTTCCTCGGCCAGTGGTTTGAAGTTTTTCGCCTTCTTTTGGTTCCATGAGTCAGCGGCATCTTGAGCCTGCAAGAAAGTACACTGGGCGAGGATCGCGATTAAGCAAAGCAGCTTTTTCATGGTTGTTCCAGTTGGGGATGCTGACCGCCGATGAGCGCGGACAAGTGCAAGGGAAGTGGCCATATGATACCAAAGGATGCCAGTGACTTCTCGACTCAGAAAATTGTTAGGTGGCGAC